>JASBVW010000173.1 GCA_029961005.1 Bacillota bacterium | reverse complement strand
GGGAAGTTCATCCACCCGCGGGTGACGGCCCGCTACAAAGAGGAGATCTTGCTGGTGCCGTCAAACCAGGTGGACTTCATGGATGTCTCTCCCAAGCAGGTCTTCAGCATTGCCACGGCGCTCATTCCGTTCCTAGAGAACGATGACGCCAGCCGGGCCTTGATGGGCTCCAACATGCAGCGCCAGGCGGTGCCCCTGATCCGGACCGAGGCTCCGCTGGTGGGGACGGGCATAGAGTACAAGGCTGCCGTCGACTCCGGCGCGGTGGTCTTGGCCAGGGCGGCCGGTACAGTACAGCGGGTTACGGCGGACGAGATAGTGATCAAAACCAGCAAGGGGTTGGACCATTACCGGCTGCTGAAGTTCAAGCGGTCTAACCAGGGGACCTGCATCAACCAGAAACCGGTGGTCAGGCGAGGGCAAAAGGTAGAGAAAGGGCAGGTGATCGCGGACGGCCCCTCGACCGATATGGGGGAGCTGGCCCTGGGGCGCAACGTGCTGGTGGCTTTTATGCCCTGGGAGGGTTATAACTACGAAGATGCCATCCTCATCAGCGAAAAATTGGTGAAGGAAGACATCTTCACCTCCATACACATCGAAGAGTACGAGTGCGATGCCCGGGATACCAAGCTGGGGGCGGAGGAGATCACCCGCGACATCCCCAACGTCAGCGAGGATGCCCTCAAGGACCTGGACGAGCGCGGAATCGTGCGCATCGGCGCGGAGGTGCAGCCCGGCGACATCCTGGTGGGCAAGGTGACGCCCAAAGGAGAGACCGAGCTGACCGCTGAGGAGAGGCTCTTGCGGGCCATCTTCGGCGAGAAGGCCCGCGAAGTGCGGGACACCTCTCTCCGCGTGCCGCACGGTGAGGGCGGGAAAGTGGTGGACGTCAAGGTCTTTTCCCGCGAGAACGGGGACGAGTTGGCGCCGGGGGTCAACTGCCTGGTCCGCGTCTACGTGGCCCAAAAGCGCAAGATCTCCGAGGGAGATAAGATGGCGGGTCGGCACGGGAATAAAGGCGTAATCGCCCGCATCCTGCCGGAAGAGGACATGCCCTTCCTCCCCGACGGGACGCCGGTCGAGATCGTGCTCAACCCTTTGGGCGTCCCTTCCCGCATGAATATCGGCCAGATTTTGGAGACGCACCTGGGTTGGGCGGCCCACGTCCTGGGGATTCACGTGGCCACCCCCGTCTTCGATGGGGCCACCGAAGAGGAGATCATGGCCACCATGGCCAAAGCGGGCCTTCCCCCGGACGGGAAGACCATTCTCTACGACGGGCGCACGGGCTTGCCGTTTGACCGCCCGGTGACGGTGGGGTACATCTACATGCTCAAGTTGGCGCACTTGGTGGACGACAAGATCCACGCCCGGTCGACTGGCCCCTACTCCCTGGTGACCCAGCAGCCCCTGGGCGGCAAGGCCCAGTTCGGCGGGCAGCGCTTTGGTGAGATGGAGGTCTGGGCCCTGGAGGCGTACGGCGCCGCCTACACCCTGCAGGAGCTCCTGACCGTCAAATCCGACGACGTGGTGGGCCGGGTGAAGACTTACGAGGCCGTGGTCAAGGGCGAGAACGTCCCTGAACCGGGGGTTCCCGAGTCCTTCAAGGTCTTAATCAAGGAGTTGCAGAGCCTGGCCTTGGACGTGCGGGTCCTCTCGGAGGAGGCCAAGGAGATAGAGATTAAAGAGGAAGAAGACGAAGACATCAGTGAGATGGCCCGCGAGCTCGGTATCGATATCCAGGGTCAAGAGGAAGAAGAAGTGCCCGAAGATGGAGCCCCTGAGGAGGAAGGAGAAGGGGAAGAGGACCTGGAGGATGTAGGCGAGCTGGAAGAAGAGTTCGAGGTGGATTTGGAGGAGCCCCTGGACGAGGAGCCGGAAGCGGCACAGGAGGGGCGGCGGAGGGACTTGGACCGCCTCTACGAAGACTTGAGGGAAAGGGCGACGTCCGAGTACGACTACGAAGAGTTGCCCAAGGGCGAAGACGAGGATAGATGAAACTCTGCAGGGAAAAGGAGGAACATCTCCTTGTTGGACGTCAACAACTTTGACCGGATCAAGATCGGGCTGGCCTCGCCGGAGCAGATTCGGGCCTGGTCCAGCGGAGAGGTAAAAAAGCCGGAGACCATCAATTACCGGACCTTAAAGCCGGAGAGGGATGGCCTCTTTTGCGAGCGCATCTTTGGACCGACCCGTGACTGGGAGTGCCACTGCGGTAAGTACAAGCGAGTTCGGTACAAAGGGATAGTCTGCGACCGCTGCGGGGTCGAGGTTACCCGGGCCAAGGTGCGCCGGGAGCGCCTGGGGCACATAGAGCTGGCCGCTCCGGTTTCCCATATCTGGTACTTTAAAGGCATCCCAAGCCGAATGGGCCTTCTCCTGGATGTTTCTCCGCGCACGCTGGAGAAGGTGCTGTATTTTGCCTCTTATATCGTCATCGATCCCGGGGATACGCCTTTGACCAAAAAACAGCTGCTCAGCGAGGCGGAGTACCGGGAGATGCGGGAGAAGTACGGCAACTCCTTTAAGGCCGGCATGGGCGCCGAAGCCATTAAAAAGCTCCTGGAGGAGATCGATTTGGATAAGCTGGCCAAGGAGCTCCGCCAGGAGATCCGCGAGACGTCCGGGCAGAGGCGAGTGCGCGCCATTCGTCGGCTGGAGGTGGTGGAGGCCTTCCGGAAGTCGGGGAACAGGCCGGAATGGATGATTCTGGAGGTGATCCCGGTCATCCCGCCGGAGCTGCGGCCTATGGTCCAGCTGGATGGGGGCCGTTTTGCCACCTCTGACCTCAACGACCTTTACCGGCGCGTCATCAACCGCAACAATCGCCTGAAGAGGCTCCTGGAGCTGGGGGCCCCTGACATCATCGTGCGCAACGAGAAGCGCATGCTTCAGGAGGCCGTGGACGCCCTGATCGACAACGGACGGCGGGGGCGGCCCGTAACCGGACCCGGCAATCGACCGCTCAAGTCCTTGAGCGATATGCTGAAAGGCAAGCAAGGGCGCTTCCGCCAGAACCTGCTGGGCAAGCGGGTGGATTATTCAGGCCGCTCAGTGATCGTGGTGGGGCCGGAACTGAAGCTGCATCAGTGCGGCCTACCCAAAGAGATGGCGCTGGAGCTCTTTAAACCCTTTGTCATGAAGAAGCTGGTCGATCGGGGTTACGCCCACAACATCAAGAGCGCCAAGCGGATGGTGGACCGGATGCGCACCGAGGTCTGGGACGTCCTGGAGGAGGTGATCAGCGAGCATCCCGTCTTGCTCAACCGCGCCCCGACCCTGCACCGCCTGGGGATACAGGCCTTTGAGCCGGTGCTGGTGGAAGGGCGGGCCATCAAGATCCACCCTCTGGTTTGTTCGGCTTATAATGCCGACTTTGACGGAGACCAGATGGCTGTTCACGTGCCGCTTTCTGCCGAGGCGCAGGCCGAAGCGAGGCTGTTGATGCTCTCCACGTACAACATCCTCTCGCCGGCCCACGGCCGCCCCATTGCCACGCCTACTCAGGACATGGTCATCGGGTGCTATTACCTGACCCTGGAGAAGGAGGGCGACCGGGGCGAGGGCAAAGCCTTTAGCAGTCCGGACGAGGTGCGGATGGCTTACGAGAACGGGGACGTCTCGCTGCACGCCAAGATCAAGGTGCGCTGGCGGGGGGAGCTGGTCGAGACCACGCCGGGGCGCGTCTTCTTCAACGAGGCCTTGCCGGTGGAGCTGGGTTACTTCAACAAAGTAATAGACCGCAAGGAACTGGGCCGCATTGTGGACCAGTGCTACCGCAAGTACGGCAACACCAAGACGGCTGAGCTGCTGGATGCCATCAAGAAGCTGGGTTTCCACTACGCCACCCTCTCCGGCACCACCATTGCCATCGGCGACATCAAGATTCCACCGCAAAAGTCCGAGATCCTGGCCCGGGCTGACCGGGAGATCGAACTGGTGGAGCAGCAGCACCGGCGCGGCCTGATCACCGCCGAAGAGAGATACCGGCGCATCTGCGACCTCTGGACTCAGGCCAAGGAAGACGTAACCAAAGCCATGTTGGCGGGGCTGGATGCCTTCAACCCGGTCTACATGATGGCCATCTCCGGCGCCCGGGGTAACGTGGCTCAGCTCAGCCAGTTGGCCGGGATGAGGGGGCTCATGGCTGACCCTTCGGGGCGGATTATCGA
The DNA here is from genome assembly GCA_029961005.1 of Bacillota bacterium. GTDB lineage: Bacteria > Bacillota > UBA5301 > JASBVW01 > JASBVW01 > JASBVW01. Next base: position 35 of record JASBVW010000173.1, on the reverse strand, counting down.
AATCCCAATCAAGGCCAACTTCCGGGAGGGGCTGA
>JASBVW010000172.1 GCA_029961005.1 Bacillota bacterium | reverse complement strand
GGCGGTGGAGGAGGTGGTGCGGGAGGGCGTAGACGTTATTGTCAACTTTGCGGCGGAGTCCCACGTCGACCGGAGCATCGAGGAGCCAGGGGTCTTCATCCGCACCAATGTGGCCGGCACGCAGGTACTCCTGGATGCCGCCCGACGTTACGGGGTGCCCCTCTTTGTCCAGATCTCCACCGACGAGGTCTATGGTTCTCTGGGGCCGGCAGGTGCTTTCACCGAAGAGACGCCGCTGGCGCCCAACAGCCCGTACTCGGCCAGCAAGGCGGGGGCCGACCTCCTGGTGCGGGCCTACCACCACACCTATGGCCTGCCGGCCATCATCACCCGCTGCTCGAATAACTACGGCCCTTACCAGTTTCCGGAGAAGCTGATTCCCCTCATGATCACCAATGCCTTGGCGGACGAACCCCTGCCCGTGTACGGGGACGGGCTGCACGTGCGGGACTGGCTCTACGTGGAGGACCACTGCCGGGCCCTGGACCTGGTGCTGGAGAAGGGGCGGCCGGGGGAGGTCTATAACATCGGGGGGGCCGGCGAGCGGACCAACCTGGAGGTGGTCCGGGCCATCCTGCGGCTTTTGGGAAAGCCGGAGAGCCTCATCCGCTTTGTCAAGGACCGCCCCGGCCACGACCGGCGCTACGCCATGGATGCCAGCAAGATCAGGCGCGAGCTGGGCTGGGCTCCGCGCTATTCCTTCGAGGAAGGGCTCCGGCGCACGGTGCAGTGGTACCTGGAGCACCGCCGCTGGTGGGAGGAGATCAAGTCCGGCGAGTACCGGGAGTACTACCGCCGGATGTACGAAGGGCGTTAGGGTCTCGGCGGCCGTTCAGAGCCTTGGGAAAATGCGCGCTCGGCGCAAAAGAGGGTAGGAGGTGTGAGCAGGTGCGCGTGCTCATCACCGGGGGAAAGGGCCAGTTAGGCCGGGCCCTGGTGGAGGCTATGGAGGAAGAAAACCGGGCGGGCGGGGAGGGAGAGCGCTGGGAGCCCTTCCCTTACGGGCGGGAGGAGTTGGATATCACCTCCCTGGCTCAGGTGCGCCGGGCGGTGGCGGAGCTGCGGCCGGAGCTGGTGGTGCACGCCGCCGCCTTCACCAACGTGGACGGGTGCGAGGAGGACCCGGACCGGGCTTTTCGCGTCAATGCCCTGGGGACCAGAAACGTGGCCCTGGCCGCCGCTGAGGCCGGGGCGGCCCTGGTTTACATCTCAACCGACTTCGTCTTTGACGGCCGGCAGGAGGGGCAGCCCCGGCCGTACACGGAATTTGACCGCCCCAACCCGCTCAGCGTGTACGGGCGGTCCAAACTGGCGGGGGAAGAGTTCGTGCGGACCCTGCACCCGCGCCACTACGTGGTGCGCACCTCTTGGCTCTTCGGGCACCAGGGCAAGAACTTCGTCCGCACCATTTTGGAGCTGGCCCGCACCCGTCCGGAGCTGGCGGTGGTCTGCGATCAGGTGGGCTCTCCCACCTATGCGCCCGATCTGGCACGCCAACTCCTCCGCCTGGTGCCCACGGGGCTGTACGGGACGTACCATATAAGCAATAAAGGTAGCTGCTCCTGGTACGACTTCGCTCGCCAGATCCTGGCATACGCGGGGCGCCGCGAGCCGCGCCTGGCCGCGGTGCCGGTGCGCCCCATCTCCACCGCGGAGCTGGGCCGCCCCGCGCCGCGGCCGAGCTACTCCGTGCTGCGCAATTACTGTCTGGAGTTGACCATCGGCGATGGGATGAGGCCCTATCAGGAGGCGCTCTCTGAGTACCTGGAGCGCGCGGTGAATTAGTTAACTGGAGGCGTGGGCTAGCCATGGGCAAGCGCATCCTGATCCTTTCCGCCTCGGTAGGGGCGGGGCACATCCGGGCGGCGGAGGCCCTGAAAGAAGCCTTTATGGAACTGGACCCCCAGGGGGAAGTGGTGGCCTTGGACTTTTTGCGCCACTTCAACTGGTATTTCGGGCGCATGGTGGAGGAGGCCTATTACGCCGCTACGCGGCACGTTCCGCGGGCCTATAAGTTCCTCTACGATTTGCAAGAGTTTCCCCCGGCCATGCGGCTCAAGAATTTGCAGGGTTATTTGGGCGTTTCCCGGTTGGTGGAGCTCTTTGAAGAGCTGCGACCCGACGCGGTGGTCTGCACCCACTTCTTCCCGGCGGGGGTAGTCTCCCAGCTCATGGACGCGGCCCTGGGCAAGACCCGCTTGGCTTTGCGGGAAAGCGTGGCCAGGGTGGCCCGGGGGCTCGTCCCGCTCCCGCGGCTGAGGGCCGTCGTCCTGACGGATTACGTCTCGCATCCCTTTTGGCTCTACTCGCACATAGACCTTTACTTTGTGGCCCACGAGGAGATGAGGCAGGAGCTTATCGCCAGCGGCATTCCACCGGAGAGCGTCTACAGCACCGGGATCCCTATTCGCCGGGCCTTTTCCGCTCTGCCGGACCGCGCCGCCCTCCGTCGAGCTCACCTGGCCCGGCCGGATTGGCCTCTGATCCTGGTGGCCAGCGGAGGCCACGGGATTGGCCCCTTCTCCCAGATCGTGGCGGCGTTGAACCGCACGCGGGGTGACTTCCAGGTCGCCATCGTGACCGGGAAGAACCCGCGGTTGGAGGCGCGCCTGCGCCGACTGACGCAGCACAGCCCGGTGCCTATGCAGGTGTTGGGGTTCGTGCAGAACATCCACGAGTGGATGGCCATGGCGGACCTGCTCATCTCCAAAGCGGGTGGGCTCACGGTCTCGGAGGCCTTGGCGGCCAAGCTGCCCATGATCATTGTCCGGCCTACCCCCGGGCAGGAGGTGGGGAATACCGCTTACCTCCTGGAGCACGGGGCGGCGTGTTACCTGGAAGAGCTGGCGGATTTGCCTCAGTTTTTGGCCCTGCTTTTGCGCAACCCGGAGTGCTTGGAGCGGATGCGGGCGGCGGCAGAGAAGATCGCCCGGCCCCAAGCAGCGCGGGATGTGGCTGCCCTGGTTTTAAGCCGGCTCTCTTAAAGCTCTCTCGACGAGGTGACCTGCGTGGCGAAGGCGGGTAAGCGGGAAGTGCAACTGAGCCTGGGGGCCATCGATGAGGTGCTCAAGGAGACGGTGCGCGCCATCCGCCAGGGCCAAGAGCAGGTCTTCCAAATCGCCGACCTGGCCCGGGACGAATACCGCCGGCTGCAGAGCGAACTGGATGAGCTCAACGTGCGCATTCAGCAGGTAATTGCCGAAGTGGACGAGTGTGAACGGGTGGCCCGCCAGATGCGGCGCCGCCTCATGGAGGTGAGCCGGGACTTTTACCGGTATGCGGAAGAGGAAGTGCACTCGGTCTATCAGGAAGCGGAGGCGGCCCAGGTGGCCTTGAGTTTGAGCCGCGAGCGGGAGCGCGAGCTGCGGCAGCGCAGGGAGGAGGCCTCCAAGCGCCTGCGGCGCCTGGAGCAGCTGGTGGCCAAGGCAGATCAGACCGTGCAGTGCATGGGAGCGGCGGTGGACTTGCTCTCGGGGAAGCTGAACCTGATGATGCGCCAGATCGAAGGGTGGCGAGCGAAGAGCCAGTTGGGGAGCCAAATCATCCGCGCCCAGGAGGCGGAGCGCCAAAGGGTGGCCAGGGAAATCCACGACGGCCCGGCTCAGACCATGGCCAACGTGGTTTTACAGGCGGAGCTGTGCAACCGCTACTGGCTGGAGGGAAAGGGAGACCTCAGCGCCGAATTGCACGAGTTAAAGAAGCAGGTGCAGACCGCCCTGCGGGAGGTGCGGCGCATTATCTCGGACCTGCGCCCCACCAGCCTGGACGATCTGGGGCTTGTCCCTACTCTGCGGCGGTTGGTCGAGGAGTTCTCCGCCCAAGGGGAGGTGCAGGCCGACCTGGTGGTCAACGGGCGGGAGCGCAGGCTCGGCGATGCCGTCGAAGTGGCCTGTTTCCGCTTGGTGCAGGAGGCTCTGCAGAATGTGCGGCGGCACGCCCGGGCGCGCAGAGCGCGGGTTCTACTGTCCTTTGGCCCGGAAGAGCTGACCGTGATGGTGGAGGATGACGGAGTGGGCTTTGATCCAGGGGCTATCTTGAAAAACCTGGAGGGGGATCACTTCGGGCTGGTCTCGATGCGGGAGCGCATAGAGCTGTTGGAGGGAAGGTTTCGCGTCCTCTCCGCGCCTGGTGAGGGGACGCGCGTGATAGCCACGGTTCCACTGGGAGGGGAGGAGAGTGCTGCCGGCGAAGGCGAATGAAGGGAAGAAGG
>JASBVW010000171.1 GCA_029961005.1 Bacillota bacterium | reverse complement strand
TTTGTGCCGCGCAGAGGAGGGCCGGCCTTTCTCGCGGCAGCTTCCCCCCGTTTTGGCCGGAGACAGGGTTCTGTTTACCCGCCAGGTGGAAGGAACGGGCGTGATCGAGGAGGTGCTTCCTCGGCGGAGCTATTTGGTCCGCCCCCCTGTGGCTAACGTGCAGCAATTGATCGTAGTCTTTGCTACGACCAGGCCAGATCCAGATCTGGTACTGTTGGATCGCCTCTTGGTGACCGCAGAGTACCAGGGACTCGTCCCCTTGGTGTGCTTTAACAAAATCGACCTCTCCACCCCTCGAGCCGTGGCTGCTTTGGCTAGACCATACCGGCAGGCGGGCTACAAAGTATTGCGGACCAGCGCCAAAGAGGGGACCAATCTCCCCAGCCTGCGCCGGGCTCTGCAAGGCAAGATCTCCGCCCTGGCGGGTCCCTCAGGGGTGGGAAAGTCGGCCTTGATCAACGCGTTAACGGGTGCCGGGCGCCCTACGGGAGAGGTGGCTGCCCGCACAGGTCGTGGGCGTCATACCACCCGCACGGTGGAGTTCCTCCCCCTGCCGGGGGGAGGGTTTATCGCGGATACACCCGGCTTTAGTGCCCTGGATACGTCTGAGCTGACCCCGTCCCAGTTAGCGGCCTGTTTTCCGGAGATCGCCCGGCACGCCGAGGGGTGCAGGTTTGGCAGCTCCTGCCGCCACGACCAGGAGCCGGGGTGCGCTGTGAAAGCGGCTCTGGACCGGGGGGAGATCGCGGCTGGCCGCTACCAAAATTACCTGCTTTTTCTGCGCCAGGGCCAGGAAAAGGCGCGGGGAAGGTGAGCAGGCGAGAAGGAGAGAAGTGGGGATGAAGACAGTAAAGATTGCTCCTTCACTTTTGGCGGCAAACTTTGCCCGGCTGGAAGAAGAAGTGCGCCGCGTCTCCGCCGCGGATCTGCTCCACGTCGATGTCATGGACGGCCGCTTCGTTCCCAACATCACCGTGGGCCCGCTGGTAGTCAAGGCGCTGCGCTCCGTGACCGCTCACTTTTTAGACGTCCATCTGATGGTGGAGGAACCGGAACGGCACATTCCTGCCTTTATTGAAGCGGGGAGCGACCTGATTACCATCCACGCCGAAGCCACGCCGCATCTGCACCGCGCTTTAAGCATGATTCGCCAGGCTGGGGTGAAGGCCGGCCTGGCTTTTAACCCTGCTACGCCCCTGGAGCCGCTTCGCTATCTGTGGCCGCTGGTGGACTTAGTCCTGGTGATGACCGTCAACCCGGGTTTCGGGGGGCAGAGCTTCCTCAAAGAACTGCTGCCTAAAGTGGCCGCCGCCCGCGCCCTGATCGACGGCGCCGGCAGCACCGCCCTCCTCGAGGTGGATGGAGGGATCAACGGCGAGAACGCCGCCGAGTTGGCCCGAGCCGGAGTCGACGTGTTGGTGGCAGGCTCGGCCATCTTTCAAAGCCCCGACCCTGCCGTCACTCTGGCTGAGTTGCGCGCCCGAGCCAACGCCGTCGCTTGTTGAGAGGGGCGAGAGGAGGAACCTGCCTTCCCGGCCCTCGGGGGAGCGGAGCAGGGCTTCCCGCACCGGGAGATAGACCAAGGCTGCCGCGGCCGGGCGAAGCCAAACTCGGGGCGCGAAGCGCCACCTCACCTCTGCCAGGTGCACCTGATAGGATTCAGCCAGGCGCTCCCGCTCCTCCGCCCCGCCTTGAGCTTCTTGCGCCAACTGCTCCCAGTGCCTCTGCAGCAGGGCTTCTTCTTTCTGGAGCCGCTGCAGGGCGTCCAGGGCCCAGGAGTGATCGGAGTCGGCGATCTTGCGCAGGCATGCTTCCAAAGCTAAGCGGTAGGCGGCGCGGTAGCTAAGCCTCCGCCGGGCCAGCGGCCAGTCAGGAACGGCTTCGCCCCGCAGAGAGGAGGGCGGGACCAGGCGCCAAAAATCCGGCCAGACGCGCCCGCAGATCAGGTTTACGCCCACCGAGAGGAGAGCGTCGCGGCGTTCGAGGCCCCAAAAGGCCAGGGCGAAGGAGAGGACCAGATAGGGCTCGTAGAAGATGCGTTCGCGCATCAGCGCCAGCTCAGTCCCCGTGCGCTCCCGCGCCTGTGCTAACCGGCGAGCCAGGAGCGAGCGCCACACGAGGGCGGCAGGCGGGAGGTGGCCGTACCCCCGGGCCGTTTCCACCCGCGCGCGGAGGTCGGAGATGACCTGGTGCAGGCGGTAACTGCCGGGCGCCACCAGCTCACACTGCGGGATCTGGGCGGCGGTCTGGGCATCGAAGGCCAACCAGAGCTCGTGTGCGCCCGTTTTTCTCCCGCCCGCCGAGTCCGAAGCGGAAGGGGCGGGAAACGCGATGCGCACCGCGCGGCCGACCTCTTCCACCTGCGCGCCGCTGAGGCGGTAATACTCCAGGAGCAGGCGGCGCACCCTTACCCCTCCCACCAGTCTTGGGAGTGCAGAGCTTCTTCCCAGGCCCGGCTGACCTCCTGCGCCAGGGCGGCCAGGTGGGCTTTAAATTCCTCCGCTCCCCCTTCCAAATAGCTCTCCATGATTCTGGTCTCCAGCGAGGGCCCTGGGCGCACCCGGCCCCAAAGGCCGGCGGGGTCGCCTACCACTTGGGTAAACATGTCCATCTTCTCGTAGAGCAGGCGCAGGATGTCTTCCTCTATGGTGCCGGCGCTGACCAGATTGTGCACGTGCACTTCGGAGGTCTGCCCCAACCTGTGTACCCGGCCGATCCTCTGTTCCAAGCGCAGAGGGTTCCAGGGCAGGTCGAAGTTGATCACCCGGTGGCAGAACTGGAGATTGATCCCTTCCCCGCCAGCTTCGGTGCTGACCAAGACGCGTGCCTGGCGCTGGAAGAGCCAGCGCGCCCATTCCCGCTGCCCGACAGGCATGCGCCCCGCCAAGGCGACCACGCGGTGGCCGGCGGCGACCAGGCGCTGGCACAGGTAGCGTTGAGAGGCCCTGAATTCGGTGAAGATCACCACCTGGTCGGATGTGGAACCCAGGATCTCCTCCACCGCCTCTGCCTTGCTGGAGGCAGTCAAGGTAGCGGCCCAGGCAGCCAGCTGAGAGGCTTCCCGCCCCCATTCCCCCGGCCAGCGCCGTCCCAGGGTAGCCAGCGTTTCAGCCGTGGCCGCTGCGCTGCTGCAGACCTCCCGCTGCAGGGTTAGGAGGACGAGGCGTTGGGCCGGTGAGGACGACCAGGCCCAGGAGCGGCGGATGAAGTCGGTGACTGCCCGGTAGAGGCGTTGCTCCTCCGGTGAGAGGAGCACCGGCCGAGCATGCCAGTGGCGGCGCGGCAACCGAATCATCCCTTGGGAGCGGCGGTTGCGGATCATCACTTCGCCCAGGAGAGCTTTCAGCTCCTGGACGTTCTTGGGATGGCGCGGATCGGCCATGTAGCGCTGCTTAAACTGGCGGTAGGTGCCCAGCTGCCCCGGCCGGAGGAGGGTGATGAGGTTGTACAGTTCTTGTAAGCTGTTTTGCACGGGCGTAGCGGTGAGCAGCAAGAGATACTTCGTCTTGAGGGAGTGGACGAACTGCCAGTTGCGGGTGCGGGCGTTCTTCAGCCGGTGCGCCTCGTCCACTATCACCAGATCGTACTGCTGGGTGAAGATAACGCGCGCGTGGCGCTCCTGTTTGGCCAGGTCCAGGGAGGCCAGGAGGAGGTCGGCGCTTTCCCAATCTGCCTCCGTGCGAGGAAGGTGGGGTTGCAGGTCAAACTTCTCTTGCAGTTCGACAGCCCACTGCCGCACCAGGCCGGCCGGGGTCAGGATTAAAACGCGCCGCACCCAGCCCCGGAGCAGGTATTCTTTCAAGATCAGGCCTGCCTCGATGGTCTTGCCTAAACCCACCTCGTCCGCCAAAATGGCCCGCCCTTGCATCTCCTGAATGACGCGCCGGGCCGTCTCGATCTGGTGAGGGTAGGGGATCACCCCCGCTCTTTGCCAGCGCTCCCTCAGGTACTCCAGGGCCATGAGGCCAGGGAAAGGCCGGGCGGCCAACTCCTCGGCTTCCAACCTCAGGAGAAACCAGGCCCAAGGGGCGGGCCGGCGGCGCAAGGCCAAAAGGAGGTCTTGCTCCCCGGTGCGGCGTACCATTACAGCAAAGGGAAGGGAAGGCCCCACTGTCACCTCCTGGTAAGAGGCGGGGTCCGGAGCCAAGGGAAAGCAAGGTCGGGGGGTGCGGATGCGCCCCTTCAGAATAGGCTGTGTGATCACAATCTCCA
>JASBVW010000170.1 GCA_029961005.1 Bacillota bacterium | reverse complement strand
TGCTCCCCCGAATAAATAGGCCAGGTCGACGGTGAACCGTGGTTCTGCAGCCAGGGTGGTCATAGAGGTTACCGTGAGTAAAAATACCGTTACCACCAAAGACCGCTTGAGCATACATGAACTCCTCCTTATTCTTACTTTACTGCCGGTTATAAATACCAGCACAAGAAAATTTCGGGATTTTCTTGCGAACTCCTATTGGTAAAAGTAAAATTTTCAAGAAAAGTTACTCAAAGTAGAATGGGGATTCACATGATGTTAGTGTAAAGTTACCGTAGGATGGTCCAGCAGGGAAGAGCTGGTGAGAAAGAGAAAAGAGACCACACCGTCCCGGACAGGGCGAGTAACCGAGTAGCTCGGCTACTCAGAAGGTGGGGTCTCTTCGTGGATTTGATTCAATATCTACAAGAGTGTTTCCTGCAAGTGACGAGAGAGGTATTTGACGTTTTAGAGAACGGCAGGGGGTATCTGGAGCTGGAGGAGCGGTTGCAAGAGATTCTAGGCAACTTTGCCCGGAGCGTTCTGAAAGGCGTCTTGGAGACTGCCGATGCTGAGTTACGCAGAAGCCAGGCTGAGCGGCCCGGCTGGGTGATTGAACGGCGGGATGAAGCGAAACTGATCATCACACCATTTGGGGAAGTGACGTACCGGCGCAGCTACTTCCAGCACAAACAGACGGGAGAATATGCTCATTTGGTGGATCGCCTGGCAGGAATTGAACCCCATTGCCGGATCGATGCGGCAGCCAAGGCGCAACTGCTCGAGAACGCTGTAGATCACTCCTACCGGAAAAGCGGCCAGAAACTGGACGTAAGCGGCCAAGCGGTACTGGAGGTTGTGAGGCAGTTTAGCGGGCAAGGGGCCGGCGTAAAGGAAGAAGCGCAAAGGCGGCCCAAACGAAGCCTGCGGTTTCTTTACGTGGAAGCTGACGAAGACCATGTAGCAAGCCAAAGAGGGCGGGCTCTGCAGATTCCTCTGGTCTACGTGCATGAGGGGAAGACCGGGCCGGCTAAACGCTACAAGCTCAAAGAAGCGCATTACTTTGCTGGTCCCTATGCAAGCGTGGAAGACCTGTGGCTGGATGTCTTCGACTACCTGGATAGCCACTACGAGTTAGACCGGGTTGAACGGGTCTTCGTGGCGGGGGATGGGGCAAAGTGGGTCAGGGCAGGAGCGAAGTTGCTCCCCAAGGCGACCTTTGTCCTGGACAAGTTTCACTTGAAGAAGTGGATCACGGGAGCGGTGGGCACCGAATGGAGGCGTCAGAGCGCTATCTGGGCTGGCATCCAGCGTGGGGACCGCAAAGCCATAGAGCAAGTGCTTAAGGAAGCCCTGCAAGAGGCAGAAACGGTGACCAGGCGGCAGGCGGTTCTCAACTGTTGGCGGTACATCCGGAGCAATTGGGACGGGATTGAAGCGTACCAGTTGGAGGGGGTGACGGGCTGCAGCGCGGAAGGACACGTGAGCCACATTCTCTCAGCGCGCCTGAGCAGCAGGCCTGCGGGCTGGAGCAAGCTTGGGGCAGAACAGATGGCGCGACTGAGGGTCATGCAGGCCAACGGGAAGGACGTTCGGCGGGCATACCTTCGTGAACACAGGGAGAACATGACCGATCTCCTGGCCCTTTGCCGGCGGGCGATCACCGAACAGCGCCAGAGGTTGGACCTGCCCTGGCCTGAACAGCTCGGGAACATCCCGGCCCTGTTTGGCCCCAAAAGCCAGCTCACGCGTGCTTTGAAAGCCCTTAGATATCAATATCCGGCTTAGCCGCCCGGACACCGGTACGGGGTGGTCCAACGCTCTTCGTCCTACAGTGTCTTGACACGATCCCTAAGATTGAATTATATTGACAGCGCTGACAGGGAGTGATAAAATTAGCACTGGACATAGCGCTCTTATCAAGAGAGGTGGAGGGACTGGCCCGATGAAACCCGGCAACCGTCCGCGCCAGCGGAGCGGTGCTAATTCCTGCAGAGCAGCGGTGCTCTGAGAGATAAGAGGAGGTAAATAATTCCGAGCTCACCTCTTCTTGGCTCAGAAGAGGTTTTTTTTATCCAACGCAGGAGGAGACGGCTGTGATCGAGGTGCGCCAGGTCAGCAAGGTCTATCAGGTGGGCGGTCAGCCGGTGGTGGCTCTGCGCGACGTCAACCTGTCGGTGCGCCGGGGCGAGATCTACGGGATCATCGGCCTGAGCGGGGCCGGCAAGAGCACCCTGGTCCGCTGCATCAACATGCTGGAGCGCCCTCAGAGCGGCTCCATCCTGGTGGACGGAGTGGATATCACGCGCCTGGAGGGGGAAGAGCTGCGGGCGGCGCGCCGCCAAATCGGCATGATCTTCCAAAACTTCAATCTGCTCCAGTCGCGGACCGTGGCGGGGAATGTAGCCTTTCCCCTGGAAATAGCAGGGGTGCCGCAGGCCGAGATCAAGCGGCGGGTGAGCGATCTTCTGGAGCTGGTGGGGCTGACCGACAAAGCTAAAGCCTATCCGGCCCAGCTTTCCGGGGGGCAGAAGCAGCGGGTCGGCATAGCCCGCGCCTTGGCCAACCAGCCCAAGGTGCTGTTGAGCGACGAGGCCACCTCTGCCCTGGACCCCCAGACGACTAAATCCATCCTCAGGCTGCTGCTGGACATCAACCAGCGGCTGGGCCTGACCATCGTGCTGATCACCCACGAGATGCAGGTGATCAAGGAGATCTGCGACAGCGTAGCGGTGATCGAAAACGGCACCATCGTAGAATCCGGTCCAGTCTGGCAGGTCTTTACCGAGCCGCGCACCGCCGCCGCCCGCAACTTCCTGCGGGGGGTGATCACCCCTGAGCTGCCTCCTGAGGTGCTGGAGCGGTTGATCGCAGAGGGAGGCGGGGAGAATCAGATCCTGCGCCTCTCCTTCTTGGGGGAGCAAGCCGGCCAACCCCTCATCTCCTCCCTGATCCGGCTCTTTGACGTGGACGTGAACATTCTCTACGGCAGCATCGATCACATCAAAGACATCCCCTTTGGCACTTTGATCGTGGAGGTGAAAGGTGGTGGTGTTAATCCCTCCCGCCTCATCTCCTACCTCCGCGGGCGAGGGGTAAAAGTGGAGGTGATCGCCGGTGTGGTCGAGCCAGACCTGGATTCTGCTGTGGGGGGCCTTTCTTGAAACCTTGTACATGGTGGGTTTTTCCACCATCCTGGCCACTCTGGGTGGGCTGCCCCTGGGGGTGCTCTTGGTGGTGACGGCAGAGGGCCACATCCTTTCCCATCCCCTGCTCAACCGGATCTTGGGCTCGCTGGTGAACGTAGGCCGCTCTATTCCTTTCATCATCTTGATGGTGGCCATTATCCCCTTCACTCGCCTGGTGGTGGGGACCTCCATCGGCACCAGCGCCGCCATGGTTCCCCTGACAGTGGCAGCCATCCCCTTTGTCGCCCGGCTGGTGGAGAGCGCGCTCCGGGAGGTGGACTACGGGGTGGTCGAGGCCGCCCAGGCCATGGGGGCCACGCCCTGGCAGATCATCACCCGCGTCCTTTTGCCGGAGGCCCTGCCCTCCTTGCTGCTGGCGGTTACGATCACTACCATTAATCTCATCGGCTACTCGGCCATGGCCGGGGCCGTGGGCGGCGGAGGGCTGGGCGACCTGGCCGTCCGCTACGGCTACCAGCGGTTCCGGGTGGACATCATGCTCCTGACCGTGCTGGTCTTAATCTTGCTGGTCCAGTGCCTTCAGGCCTTGGGTGATCTGGGGGCGCGCCTGGTGGACCGGCGGAGGCGAGGTGCGTCCTGAGGCGGCTGCCGGGGCTGCCTTTGAGGAGTATAAACAGAGAAAGGAGAGGTGGAAAGGATGGGAAAGAAGACGAGCAAGACTCTTCTCCGCGCCGGCCTCGCCCTGGCCCTGGCTGCCGGGCTGTGGCTGGGCCTGAGCGGGGCGGCGGGGGCAGGGGAGCAGGTCGTCCTCAAAGTGGGCGCCACCCCAGTACCGCACGCCGAGATTTTGGAGCTGATTAAACCCAAGTTGGCCCAAGAGGGGATCGTCCTGCAAATTGTGGAGTTTAACGACTACGTGCAGCCCAATCTGGCCTTGGCGGCCGGGGAGCTGGACGCCAATTACTTCCAGCACATCCCTTATCTGGAGGACTTCTCCCGCGAACACAAGTTGGACCTGACCTACATCGCCAAGGTGCACATCGAACCCATGGGCGTCTATTCGCAGAAGATCAAGTCCCTGAAAGAGTTGAAAAAAGGCGCAGTGGTGG
>JASBVW010000169.1 GCA_029961005.1 Bacillota bacterium | reverse complement strand
CACCTCTTCGGCCAGCACCTCCGGTGGCGGCGGGGCAACCCCGGCAGGCCGATCCTTCTCCTCCTCCCCGGCCCCCGGCTGACCTTTCGCTGCTCGGCCCCCCAGGACCAGGACGTACTCCCCCCGGGGCTCCCGACTCAAAAGCCGTGCAGCCAGCTCGCGGGCCGTCCCCCGCTGGATCTCCTCGAAGCACTTAGTCAGCTCGCGGGCCACCACCAAGGGGCGATCGCCGGCCAGGTCGGCCAGGTCCTTTAAAGTGGCAGGGAGGCGATGCGGGGCTTCGTAGAAGACCACCGTCCGCTCCTCCGCCGCCAGCCGCTCCAAGCAGCGCCTCCGTTCTGCGGCGGCCCGGGGGAGGAACCCCTCGAAGACAAAGCGCCGGGTGGGCAGGCCAGAGGCAGCCAGGGCGAGTAAGAAGGCGGATGGCCCGGGCACGGCCACCACCGGAATGGCAGCCTCTGCGGCGTCCCGCACCAGCTCAAAGCCGGGGTCGGAGATGCCAGGCATACCGGCGTCAGTGACCAGGGCGACCCGCCGTCCGGCCCTCAGCTCGGCCAACAGCTGGGGACCTCTGGTCTTTTTGTTGTGCTCGTGGTAGGAGACCAGCCGGGTGCGAATGCCGAAGTGGGAGAGGAGCTGCCTGCTGCGGCGGGTGTCCTCCGCCGCCACCAGATCCACCTCCCGGAGCACCTTCAGAGCGCGCAGGGTAATGTCTTCGAGGTTGCCGATGGGCGTGCCCACCAGATAGAGGGCTCCACCGCCGCCGCTCAACCCCGCCCCCCTCCTTTGCGCAGGCGGCGTCCAAAATGTCGCCCGCCGCGCCGCCGCCGGCGGCCCACCGGGGCCCCGGGCGGGGCTCCCTTTTCAGCCCCCACCTCCTGCACCTGGCCTTCCGCTCCGGCGGCTTCTCTGCGCTCTCCACCCGCCGGGGCGGCCTCTTCCTCTCCCGCCAGGGCGGGACCTCCCTCGGCCGCCTCCTGCTCCTCAACCCCTCCTGCTGCTTCCTCTCCCGCCTCAGCCAAGCCGCCTTCAGGCTCCAGCACCAACCAGGGCTCCTCTTCCCCGCGCCCCGCCTCCTGCTCTTCCCCGCCGGCGGGCTCCTGCGCCGGGCATTCGCGATAGGCGTCGGCCTCGAACTTCAAGCAACACATGAGGCGGCCGCAGATGCCGGAGATCTTGCTGGGGTTAAGCGAAAGGTTCTGCTCTTTGGCCATGCGGATGGAGACCGGTTCAAAGTCGCCCAAGAAAGTCTGGCAGCAGAGAGGCCGCCCGCATGGCCCCAGGCCGCCCAGCATCTTGGCCTCGTCGCGGACGCCAATCTGACGCAGTTCAATCCGCGTGCGAAAGACGCTGGCCAGGTCTTTGACCAGTTCCCGAAAATCCACCCGCTCCTCCGCCGTGAAATAAAAGATGATCTTGTTCCGGTCGAACGTGTACTCCACGTCTACCAGCTTCATAGGCAGGCCGTGCCGGGCGATCTTTTCCTGCCCGATGGCGTAGGCTTTCCGGGCCCGGACCTTGTTCTCCTCCACCCTGGCCTCGTCTTCCGGGGTGGCCCGGCGGATCACCTTTTTCAGGGGGCCTTTGACCTCTTCCTCCCCGACCTCCTTGGGGCCCACCACCACGTAGCCGTATTCCGTTCCGCGCGCCGTCTCGACGATGACGCCATCCCCTGTCTTCAGCTCCAGTTCGCCGGGCTCAAAATAATAAATCTTGCCCGCCTTTTTAAAACGCACTCCCACTACTCGAGGCATCTCACCGCTCCTCTTTCTCCACGGCCACCCCAACCGGAAGTAATTCTTCGGCCTGCAGCGCCCGCCGCACCTGGAGGGCAAAGACCGCCAGGGCGTACAGCGGGCTAACTCCCCGCTCCAAGAAACGCTGCACTTCCAGGGTCGCCCGCAAAACCCCCGCCCACCGCCCTGCCCCCGGGCCACCCTCCTGGAGCAACCGGCGGCCGTGCGCGGCCAAGCCGTTCAGCACCGGCAGCACCATCTCCTCACGGCTGGCCAGCTCCTGGGCTGCCGCCAGCAAGGCCCGGTCATCCCGGCGGTGCGCCGCTTGCACCAACGCCTCCACCGCCCCTTGGATCTGCGGGAGCAGGGGGCGTAAAGCCAGGGCCTGGCCCGGCGAACCCCCGGCGATCTCCGCCAAGGCTGCCGCTTCGGCAGCCGGGACGCCCTGGCGCCTCAGCTCCAAGATAAGCCTGTCCTTCGGCCAAGGATAAAAATAGACCGTCAGACAGCGCGAGCGGACCGTCGGCAGCAAGCGCTCCGGCGCCACGGCCAGCAAGATCAGCACCGCGCTGGGCGGCGGCTCTTCCAGCAGTTTCAGCAGGCTGTTGGCCGCCTGGTCAGTTAAGGTCTCCGCTCCCTCCAGGATAAAAACGCGGCGGCGCCCTGCATAAGGTCGCAAAGCCGCCTCTTGCTGCAGCCAGCGCATCTGGTCAATCTTGAGCGCTCCTCCCCCGGGCTCCACCAGGAGCACATCGGGATGGTTTCCTCCCTCCACCCGGCGGCAAGAGGGGCAAGTGCCGCAGGAATCCTCCCCCTGGGGGGAGAGGCAGTTCAGCGCCTGCGCCAGGGCCAGGGCCAGCGCACGCTTGCCCACCCCGGGAGGCCCGGCGAAGAGGTAGGTCTGGGCCACCCGCCCTTGGGCTACGGCGTTGCGCAGCAGGTTCTTGATCCGCTCCTGCCCGGTAAAATCGGCAAAGCGCACTCTCCGGCCCCCTTCAGGTGTATAAATCGACGAGGAGTCCGCGGATTTCGCCGATCTTGGCTAAGAGCTCGATGGTAGGGGCTTGCTTTTCCAGGACCAGGTGCGTCAGCTCTTCCACCGCCGCGTTGACCTTTTGCACGAGGGTAAAGAGTCGGCGACGACCGCGCCGGTCCACGCTGACCTGCTCCCGCACCTGGTACATCTCGCCCACAGCCGCTTGGAGGAACTTTTGAATCAGCTCTTTATAGCGGAGCAGGGTCTCCCAAGTTCGGTGCCGCTTCAAGTCTTCGGCAGCGGAGTCGATCTCGGAGAGCAGCCCGTCCAAAGCCTGGCGCCTGGCCCCCTCTCGCGCCTCCTCCAGGAGCTCGGAGAAACGAGCAGGGGCCACGGCCGCCGCCCCTGATTTCCTTCCGGAAGCCAGGGGGGCGACGGCGCCCTTTTTCTTGGCGGAGGCCCCCTCTACTTTCACCCCCGTTCACCTGCCTTCAGACCTTCTCAAAGCGCTCCACGTGCAGGACGAAGACTGTCGCCCCACCCACCGGGACCTCAATGGGTGGCGGGATGAGGTCCCCCAGCCCTCCTACGGCTGAAATGGGTTGGACCAGTTGCTTGCGGGTGCGGCAACAACCTCCGATGAGCCTCAGTACCTGCTCCACCTTCTCCTCCTCCACCCCGATCAGGATGGTGCTGTTGCCTTCGCGGAGAAATCCACCGGTACTGGCCAGCTTGGTGGCGCCAAAACCCTCCCGGGTGAGGTTAGCCATCACGGCTTGCACATCCTGGTCCTGCACTATGGCCAGCACCAGCTTCACGATTCCTCCCCCTCCCGCTTTATTCAGGCCAACGGCGGGCCAGTTCGGCCCGGATCTCCGCCTGGATCTCCGCGGGCGAGCGCCCCGCCACCTCCACCACCACGATCCGCTCCGGCCAGGCCCGGGCCAACTGGAGGTAACCCTCCCTCACCCGGCGGTGAAACTCCAGGCCGCGCTGCTCCACCCGATCGCTCCGCCCCGCCCGCTGGAGCCCCTGCACCGGATCGATGTCCAAGAGGAACGTCACGTCCGGCCACAGCCCCGAGGTGGCCAGGGCGTTCACCGCACCGATCTGCTCCAGATCGTACCCCAGCCCGTACCCCTGGTAGGCCAGGGTCGAATCCACGTAGCGCTCGCAAACCACCACCAGCCCCCGGGCCAGCGCCGGCCGGATAACCTCCGCCACCAGCTGCGCCCGGGCGGCGGAATAGAGTAAAATCTCCGTCTGCCCGGCCAATTCCCCCCAGGCAGGGTCCAACAAGAGCTGGCGGATGTGCTCGCTGAGGGAAGTCCCTCCCGGTTCGCGGGTAAAGACCCCGCCGCCCCACCGCTCCGTCACAAATTCTTTGAGCAGGGCGAGCTGAGTGCTCTTCCCCGCCCCATCGATCCCCTCCAGGGTGATAAAACGCCCTCGCCCCGGGGGCTTACTCACGTCCGCCCTCTCCTTCCCTACAGCCGCGGGAAGATGGTTACGCGCCGATTAGGCTCTTCCCCC
>JASBVW010000168.1 GCA_029961005.1 Bacillota bacterium | reverse complement strand
AAGGCGGGCGGACCGTGGGAGCCGGCGTCATCACCAAGATCCTGGAGTGAGGGGGCAAGGAGGCTGCTCTCAAAAGGCCAGTCAGGCCGACGATGAAGCAGGAGGTTGCTCCGGAGGCATCCCGGAGGGAATTTCTGCGGAGATGGTCCGTTTCGGGAATACGGGCGTAAGGGAGGGCGCACATTTTGGTGCCGACGCAAAAGATCAGAATTCGTCTGAAGGCCTTTGATCATAAGATCCTGGATCAGGCGGCGGAGAGAATAGTGGACACGGCAAAGCTGACGGGGGCCCGCGTCTCCGGCCCCATTCCTCTGCCCACCGAGAAGAGCGTCTTTACCGTTCTCCGCTCGGTGCACATCGACAAGGACTCGCGGGAGCAGTTTGAGATGCGGACTCATAAGCGCCTGATCGATATTCTGGAGCCCACGTCGAAGACGGTGGACGCCTTGATGCGTCTGGATCTGCCGGCGGGCGTGGATATCGAGATCAAGTTGTAGCTGAGGGGGTGGTGGTAATGGCAGTGAAAGCCATCCTCGGTCGGAAGATCGGCATGAGCCAGATCTTTACTGAAGAAGGCATAGCTGTCCCCGTGACCGTCATCGAAGCCGGCCCCTGCCCTGTGGTGCAGGTCAAGACGCCAGAGCGGGATGGATACTCGGCCGTTCAGATCGGATACGGCGAGCTCCCGGAGGGCAAAGTCAATCGTCCTTTGCGAGGGCACTTCCGCCGCAGCGGGGTAGCCCCGCAGCGCTACCTGAGAGAGGTGCGGGTGGAGGGCGACAACCTGCCTGCCGTGGGAGAAGAGATCAGGGTGGATGTCTTCTCCGAAGGTGAAACGGTGGACGTGATAGGAACCTCCAAAGGAAAGGGCTTTGCCGGCGTGGTCAAGAGGTACGGGTTCAATCGGGGCCCGATGTCGCACGGCTCCATGTATCACCGGCGCGTAGGTTCCCTAGGGGCCACCGACCCTCAGCGGGTGTTTAAGGGCCGGCGCATGCCCGGCCGGATGGGGCATGAGCGGGTGACCATCTTGAATTTGCGCGTCATGAAGGTGGATCCCGAGCGCAACCTTCTTCTGGTGCGGGGGTCTGTCCCCGGCCCCAATGGCTCTCTGGTCTATGTGCGCAAGAGCGTCCGGGCGCGCAAGTAGAGCGAAGGAGGTTCTGTCATGCCGACAGTGGCTGTCTACAACAAGGAAGGGGCCCGGGTAGGGGAGATCGAGTTGAGCGAGGCCGTCTTTGGCCAAGAGGTGCACGCCACGGCTCTGTACGAGACGGTGAACATGTACCTGGCCAACCAGCGCCAGGGCACCGTGGCCACCAAGACCAGGGGCGAAGTGCGGGGCGGGGGGCGCAAGCCCTGGCGGCAAAAGGGGACGGGCAGAGCCCGCCACGGTAGCATCCGGTCGCCCTTGTGGGTGGGAGGGGGTACGGTCTTCGGACCGCAACCGCGCGAGTACCGGTACGCCGTACCCAAAAAGGTCAGGCGGCTGGCTCTGGTTTCGGCCCTCTCTGACAAAGTGAAGAAGGGCCACCTTGTGGTCTTGGATGATCTGGCCCTGCCCGCCCCCCGGACGAAAGAGATGAGCTCCCTTTTGGACCGGATCGGGATCAAGGGGGAAAAGACCCTGATCGTCCTGCCGAAGCAGGACAGGAATGTGGAACTGTCTGCGCGGAACCTGCCGGAGGTCAAAACCGCCCGCGCCGACGATTTGAATGCCTACGAGGTCATGGCTTCACAGCGCCTGGTCATGACGCGCGAAGCCGTAGCCAGAGTGGAGGAGGTCTGGGCCTGATGGAAGCGCGGGAGGTCATTAAGCGGCCGCTGGTCACGGAGAAGAGCGCGGCTTTGGGGGCAGAGAACAAGTATACCTTTGTGGTAGCTCCGACGGCCAATAAGACCGAGATTAAGCGCGCCGTAGAGACCATCTTTAAGGTGAAAGTCCAAGAAGTTCACACCATGCGCGTCCGGGGTAAGAGGCGGCGCATGGGTCGTTTTGAAGGGCGGCGTCCCCACTGGAAGAAAGCCGTGGTTACCCTGCGCGCAGGTGACCGGATCGAGCTCTTCGAGGGCCGCTGACGGCAGGGTAACGAAGAGGAGGGTTCCCCATGGGCATCAAGGCGTATAAACCTACTTCGCCGGGGCGCAGGCAGATGAGCGTCTACACCTTTGAGGAGTTGACCAAGAAGGAGCCGGAGAAGTCGCTCCTCGCTCCTTTGCGGAAGTCCGGCGGGCGCAACGTCTATGGCCGCATCACCGTTCGCTTCCGGGGCGGCGGCCATAAGCGTCAGTATCGCCTCATCGACTTTAAGCGGGACAAGGACGGGGTGCCGGCCAAGGTGGCGGCCATCGAGTACGACCCCAACCGCACGGCCCGCATCGCGTTGCTCCATTATGCGGACGGAGAGAAGCGGTACATCTTGGCCCCCTTGGGCCTGGCGGTGGGAGATACCGTGGTCTCCGGGGAAGGGGCGGATATCAAGGTGGGCAATGCCCTCCCCCTGGCTAAGATCCCGGTCGGCACGGTTATTCACAACATTGAGCTAAAGGCGGGCAAGGGGGGCCAATTGGTGCGCTCAGCGGGAGCGGCCGCCCAGCTCATGGCCAAGGAGGGGGATTACGCCCATGTGCGCCTTCCCTCCGGCGAGGTGCGCCTGATCTCGCTCAACTGCAAGGCCACCATCGGCCAGGTGGGCAACGTGGAGCGCGAGAACATTTCGCTGGGTAAAGCCGGGCGCGCCCGCTGGCTGGGCCGGAGGCCTCACGTGCGGGGCGTGGTCATGAACCCGGTAGATCATCCGCACGGCGGTGGCGAGGCCAGGGCGCCCATTGGCCGACCCAGCCCCGTCACGCCCTGGGGAGTGCCCACCCTGGGTTACCGGACGCGCAAGAAGAAGGCATCCGATAAAATGATCATACATCGCCGGAAGTGAGGCGACCGGAGAGGGGGAACGGGCGATGGGAAGGTCCTTGAAGAAAGGGCCCTTCGTCGATGAACACCTGATTAAGAAGATCCGCGCCCTCAACGAAAAGGGCGAAAAGCGCGTGATCAAGACGTGGTCGCGCCGTTCCACCATCTTCCCAGAGATGGTGGGGCATACCATTGCGGTCCATGACGGGCGCAAGCACGTGCCCATCTACATCACCGAGGACATGGTGGGGCACAAGCTGGGCGAGTTTGCGCCTACGCGGACTTTCCGCGGCCACGGGGCACACACTGAGAAATCGACCGCCCTCAAGTGACGGGAGGAGTGGAAGCATGGAAGCCAGAGCAGTGGCCCGTTTCGTGCGGGTTTCGCCGCGCAAGGCGCGTCAGGTGGTGGATTTGATCAGAGGCAAGTCCCTGCGCGAGGCCCTGACGATTTTGCGCTTCTTGCCTAAGGCGGCCTCCTCGGTGGTGGAAAAGGTCGTCCGGTCAGCGGCGGCCAACGCCGAAAACAATTTGAACCTGCGCCGGGATGACCTGTATGTGGCCACGATCTACGTAGACCAGGGCCCGGTGCTGAAGCGCTATCTACCCCGGGCGCGGGGGCGCGCAGATCGCATTCGCAAGAGGACGAGCCACATTACAGTCATCTTGAAGGAGAAGGAGGGGTAATTGGTGGGGCATAAGACGCACCCGGTTGGCCTGCGCCTCGGCATTATCAAAGACTGGGAGTCCCGATGGTTTGCCAACAAGAAGAACTACGCCGAACTCCTCCACGAGGACCTGAAGTTGCGGTCGTACATCAAGGAGCGGTTCTTTTCCGCGGGGATCTCGCGGGTGACGATCGAACGGGCGGCCAATCGGGTGAAGATCACCATCCATACAGCGCGCCCGGGGATGATCATCGGGAAGGGCGGCACCGAGGTCGAAAAGCTGCGCAAGGAGCTGGAAGCCAAGACCGGCAAGCAGGTGGCGGTGTACATCGTCGAGGTCAAAGTTCCGGAGCTGGATGCGCAACTGGTGGCCGAAAATATCGCCTTCCAGCTGGAGCGGAGGGTCTCCTTCCGCCGGGCCATGAAGCAGGCCATCCAGCGGGCCCGCCGCCTGGGAGCGCTGGGCATCAAGACCGCGGTCAGCGGCCGGCTGGGCGGGGCGGAGATTGCTCGGAGCGAGTGGTTCCCTGAGGGCAAGATACCGCTCCATACCTTGCGGG
Organism: Bacillota bacterium; assembly: GCA_029961005.1. Taxonomy (GTDB): domain Bacteria; phylum Bacillota; class UBA5301; order JASBVW01; family JASBVW01; genus JASBVW01. The sequence continues at coordinate 124 of JASBVW010000168.1, read as the reverse complement.
CGGACATAGATTACGGTTTCGCGGAGGCCAACACCACGTACGGCAAGATTGGCGTGAAGGTCTGGATTTATAAAGGCGAGGTCCTGCCCGAGCGCAAGAAGGCAGAGGAGCAGGCCGAACGGAC
>JASBVW010000167.1 GCA_029961005.1 Bacillota bacterium | reverse complement strand
CCCCGGCCCACCTCGGGCACGATGATGGGCGGATGAGGGGCCAGCGCCCCCAAGGTTACCGCCATCGCCTCTACACCTCCCATTGCCTTCACCTCCTCAATACAGCCACAGCCCCAGCGCCGCCGCTCCTAGGAGGACCAGCACCGGGTCCAGGCGGAAGCGCCAGCTCAACAAAAGTGCCGCGCCGGCCAAAAGCCAGCCGCGCAGGTCGAGCTCCGCTCCTCGGGCGGTGTAAAACGCCGCAGCCAGCAAAAGCACCAGCACCACGGGGCGGACTCCGGAGAAAAAGCTTTGCAGAAAGCGATGTCTCTGGAAGCGCCGCACCAGGAGGAAGACCGCCCCGCTCACGAGCACGGAAGGGAGCACCACCCCCAGCGTGGCCACCACACCTCCCCAGACGCCGGCCACCCGATAGCCGGTGAAGGTGGCCATGTTCACCGCCACCGGCCCCGGCGTCATCTGAGAGACCGCCACCACCTCCACAAACTCCCGCGCAGAGAGCCAATGGTGCAGGGAGACGATCTCCCGTTGGATGACCGGTATAGTGGCGTAGCCGCCGCCGAAGCTGACCAACCCCACCACGAAGAATGCCACAAAAAGGCGCAGAATTATCATCTATAGAGCCACCAACCCAAAAGCCCTCCCCCAGCCAGCACCCACACCGGGTGCAGCCCAGCCCCCAGGGCCAGAAGGGCCAGGGCCATGATGAGCAGGGCGCGGCGGTCGGGGATCGCCACTGGCCAAAGGCGCAGGGCAGCGGCGCCGATCAGGGCCACCACCGCCGGCCTTACGCCGGCGAAGGCCTGTCCGACCAAAGGATGGGCCCGCCAGCGCACCAGATACGGGGCAATGAGCAGGATCACCAGCAGGGAGGGCAGCACCGCCCCCGCCACTGCGGCCAGCAACCCCCAAGCCCCGGCCACCCGGTAGCCGACCATGACCGCCGTATTCACCGCCACCGCCCCCGGAACCGACTGCGCCAAGGCGAGCAAATCCACAAATTCCCGCTCCTCCAGCCACTTCTGCTTGTCCACCACTTCGCTCTGGATAAGGGGGAGCATGGCCCATCCCCCGCCCAGGGTGAAGGTCCCGATGCGCAAGAAGGAGAGAAACAGCCGGCCTACTTGGCGAGAGGACCTCACCGCAACACCTCCTCGTTCCGGCTCAACGGCCTATCCAACACCATATGCCCAGCCAGGGTCGCCCCCGCCTTCCCTTCCACGGTGATCAGGACGCGGCAGCCCGGGACCAGCTCGGTCACGGTGTTCACCAGGGAGTACACGGCCAGCTCCTCACTCCGCGCTCCGCCGTGAAAAGACTCCACCAGCGCGCGATCGAAGTCCAGCTGCACCACTTCTCCCCGCACCCGCACCTTCCGGAGGCGGGCCCGACGCGGCAGGGTGGGGGACAGGATGCTGCCCTCCCCCGGCCCGGCCAACAGCTCTTCCACCACAGCCTGGATGCGCTTCTCCAAGCTCTTCTCCTGAGCCAAGGCAGGCACGGCGCGCACCTCCGGGGCCAAGAAATCGTCCAGGTTGGTCGGGCCGCCAAAGTAAAGGAGGGCCTCCCCCTGCTTCAATCGCCATTGCGGCAGCGGCGCTGCGGGAGGCGGCTGGACACCGGCCAAGCCGTCCACCGCCGGCTCCCCGCCCTGCCCCTGGCACAGCCAATACTGGACCACGCCGGTAAAGATGGCCTCCGCGATCCGCTCCCTGTACTCCGGGCGGCCGAGGAGCTCGGCCTCCCGCGGGTTGGAGAGAAAGCCGATCTCCACTAGAACGGCCGGCATCGGCACCTTCTCTAACAGGCGAAATTCTCCCGCCTTGGCCTTGCGCGTATTGGGGCCGAGCCGCTCCACCAAGACGTTTTGCACCAGCACGGCCAGCCGCCTGGACTCTTCCCGCCCGGGATAATAAAAGGTTTGCGCCCCGGACCAAACCGGCGAAGGAAAGGCGTTGGCGTGAATGCTGAGCAGGAGATCCCCCCGGCTTCGGCGAGCCAGGGCAATCCTTCCCTCTAAATCGCGCACCTTGCGCCCCCCTCCCGCCTCGCCGGCTTCGTCAGCCAGATCGCGGTCTTCCCGCCGCGTCAGCACCGTGTAAACGGCCGCGCGTTGGAAGTAGATCTCCAGGCGGCGCGCTACGTCCAGCACGATCTCCTTCTCGCATAAACCGGCGGCGCTGAGGCAACCCGGATCCGGTCCTCCGTGGCCGGGATCGATGATCACCGTGCGCCCGGAGACAAACCCGCTCAAGGGGGTCAGGGCGCGCCAGACCTTCTCTCCGCCCAGCCACACCCCCACCCCTAACAGGAGCAGGGCAGCGGCAAAGACGGCCGCCACTCCGGGGATCCGCACCACATAGATCCGCACCGACACGACCCTTCCCGCCCTTCACCCCAGGTTTATTCGGCGGGAGGGTCGGATCATGACATCATTCCCGCACCGCGCGGAGCACCCGGTATCCGCCTCCCCTCTCCACATCCTCCCCGTTGCCGAAGACGGAGCGCAGGTGCTCCCGGAGGCTGCCGGCCCCTTGGCGGGTGCGGGCCACCAGGTAGAGGCTGCCCCCTCTCCGCAGGTGGCGGAAAGCCTCCTCTATCAAAGGGTAAACCACCCGCTTCCCCGCCCGCAGGGGCGGGTTCATCAGGATGAGGTCGAAGGTGAGGTCGGCCACGGGGGCGAAACCGTCCCCCACCCGGACCTCCGCGTTGGTTATCCCGTTCAGGCGCAGGTTTTCCCGGGCCAGGGCGGCGGCCCGCTCGTTGATCTCCACCAAGTAGACCCGCCCGCGCGGGGCCAGCCGCGCCGCCACGATGCCCAGAGGGCCGTAGCCGCACCCCAGATCGAGGACGGTGGCGTCTGGCTTCAGCTCAAAGCTCTCCGCCAAAAGGCGGGTCCCCGGATCGATGCGCTCTCGGGAGAAGACTCCGGCGTCGGTCCGAAAGCGCAAGGTCTCCCCCCGCAAGACCGCCGTCAGTTCCCGCGGGGCGGATTTAGAGGAAGGTTTGGCCGTAAAATAGTGTTCCATCTGTTTTTCAGGTCCACAGCCAGCGGAAGAGCAGGGGCGCGCCCAGGGTCACCCAAAGGCCCAGAACGGCGTAGCCCGGTACAGCCACCGCCGTCGCCCCGCCGGCCACCAGCTCATCCACCGCCGAACGCAGCAAAAAGAGGACGGTCAGGCCGATAAAGGCCTTGATGGAGGAGCGCAGCCAGCCTCCCTGCCACCGCCTCCCCCTCTCTTCTTCCGGGTAGAGCAGGTAACCCGTGGCCGTTCCGATCAACAGGCCCACCGCTATCCGGCTCTCCGGGGTGTTATACCAAACCAGAAGCGCCAGCGGGCCCAACATGGCCAGCACCAGGTAAAAAGGCAACAGGTCCGGCACCACCAGGCGCCGCCAGAGCCGGTACACCCCGCGCACCAGCAACGCCACTGCTGCGCCAAAGGCCAGCCCTCCCAGGACGTCGCCGGGGAAGTGGGCCCCCAGGTAGACGCGGGAGAAGCCTATGGCCGCCACGGCGAGCAGGGCGCAGAGGAAGAGCCACCCAGAGCGCACCTCCAGGGACAGGTCCGTCCAGAAGGCGGCCGCCACCTGGGCGTGCCCGCTGGGAAAGCCGAAACCTTGGGGGTTCCCCACCACCCGCACCTCTGCCGGGGACGGCCGGGGCAGCTGAAAATAGTCCTTCAGATAAAGGTTGACCAAATGCGCCAGTAAAGCCACCAGGCTCAACCGGAAAGCCAAAGGGCGGTTGCCCAGCCAAAAAAGCAGCGCCAGGGCGATGAGGTAAAAATCCAGGGAGCCGAGAAAACTGATGGTTAAAAAAACATAATCCAGGAGAGGCGTGGCCCACACCTGGACCGACCGGACGGATTCCGCCTGCATCAGTGCATCCATCTCCACTCGCCCCCTGCCTGCATTCTCTGTGGTTATTTCCGCACCCGCTCACCTTTTCCTGCCAGAGGGCACCTTATCCACTTTCCCCGGCCAATAGAAAAAGCGGCCGATCTCGTCCCATCGGCCGCCTCCGTTCACTCATCCCCCTGCCCGGCTCGGGCTTTCAACAGGGCATCGATCTCCTGCACCAGCGCCGGCACGAACAGGTAACCTGAGAGCTTGATCTGGCCGTCAATAGCCACCACTGGGACCTCCACCCGGCCCTCCCGGGCCAGCTTGGCCACTTCCGGGTAGCGCTCCTGCCCCTCCCGGGAGTTCAGGTCGACGTACTGCGTCGCCACCCTCCCCTGGTAGAGCTCGTGGAGGATCTCTCCGACTT
>JASBVW010000166.1 GCA_029961005.1 Bacillota bacterium | reverse complement strand
CTCCCCCCGGGTGGGGGAATCGGGGCGGTCGTCGTAGAGGACTACTTTCATCATGCCCTTGACCACCACAAAGTTGTCGGTCTGCAGTTTGTGGTAATGCCAGGCCTTGACCACCCCGGGATAAGCGGTAGTCAGGTAGACCTGGCCGAACTTTTGGAAGAGCTCGTCGTCGCACCGGAACATCTCCATGAGCCGCCCGCGCTCGTCGCAGATGAAGCGCAGGGGTTTAGTCCGCACGCCTGCAATCAGCGTCTTGCCCATGCCAAAGTCCTCCTTTACAGTCACAAAAGCCCTATCCGGCTGTTGTCCCCCACCATGAGGCGGTAGGCCCGCGGCTTGCCGTCGTTGCGCGCCACTTCCACGTCCTTCCCGATGAGGCTGCCCTCCAACCGCGCCCCCAGGTTGCGGACGGTGCTACCGGCCATGACAATGGAGTGTTCGATTTCGCTGTTCTCCACCGTCACCCCGTCCCCCAGCGAAGTAAAAGGGCCGATGTAGGAGTTGACGATGGTCGCCCCCCGGCCGATGGCCACCGGGCCGCGAATGGTGCTGTCGATGATGCGGCTCCCTTCTTCCACGGCCACCCGCCCCTCCAGGCAGGAGTTGCCCAGGAGCTCCCCCGCCATCGCCGGCTGCAGGTCCTCCAGGACCAGGCGATTGGCCTCCAACAAGTCCTCCCACTTCCCGGTGTCTTTCCACCAGCCCTCCACCATGTGGGGTTCCACCACGTACCCGGCTTCCAGGAGGTACTGGATGGCGTCGGTGATCTCCAGCTCCCCCCGCCAGGAGGGCTTGATGTGGTCAATGGCCTCAAAGATGTGCCGGTCAAAGAGGTAGACCCCCACCAAAGCCAGGTCGCTCTTGGGCTGGCGGGGCTTCTCGACCAGCCGCACCACGCGCCCTCCCTCCAGCTCCGCCACCCCAAACTCCTGCGGGTTAGGAACGCGGCAGAGCAAGATCAAGGCGTTGGGGCGGGAGGACTCAAACTTGCGGACAAAGTTGACGATGCCCCCTTTGACCAGGTTGTCCCCCAAAAACATAACAAAAGGCTCCTCTCCCAGGTAGGATTGAGCCGTCTTGACGGCATGGGCCAAGCCTAGAGGAGCCTCTTGGGGAATATAGGTGATCCTGACCCCCCAGCGCGAACCGTCGCCCGTAGTGGAGATCACCTCCTGCCTGGTCTCCCCGACGATGATCCCCAGGTCAGTAATGCCCGCCTCTTTCAGCGCCTCAATGGCGTAAAAGAGGATGGGCTTATTGGCCACCGGCACCAGTTGCTTGGCGCTGGTGTAGGTCAGGGGGCGCAGGCGAGTCCCTTTTCCCCCCGCCAGGATTAACCCCTTCACTCACATCATCCTTTCTTCGTGTAGTGAGTGCAGTTGTGGCTGTGCGGCGCGACGTTGGGATCAATTCCACGGGAAAAGGCCGAGTTCCTGCGCCGAAGCGGTGCAGAAGGCAGGGGGTGAACCTTCCTCACCTGGAGGCGCCCCGCCCAGGGCCGGTTTTTATAAAGATAGACCGCAGCTACACCCCCCAACCCTCCGAAGAAAGAGCTGGAGAGGGCAGCCGGCAGGGCCCACGTCCAGAGGGCAATGGCGGCCGGAACGCCGAAGAAGAGGTCCATCAACCCGGCGAAGAACATCCCCCCGAAGCTGCCCAGGACAGCAAAAATGATGATCTTGGAGGCGTCCTTGGCCGTAAGGGGCCCTGGGGCATCCACGTCGGACCACAGCCAGAGCAGGCCGGCGCTCAGGCCGATGAAGCCGTTGCCAATGGCCCAATGGATCCAAACCGCCTGCTGGAATAGGTCCACCAGCAAGGCCCCCGCCAGGCCAGCGACAAAGCCCACCACCGGCCCGTAGAGCGTGCCCAAGAAGACGGGCACCACGGCCGCCGGACGCAGCAAAAGATCCCCTGCCGGGATGAGGTAGGTCAGGGTCGCCACCAGCGCGTAGAGAACGGCTCCCCAGGCCATAGGGAGCGCATCGCTCCGGTCCGGTTTGAAGATCCGGGCCCGTTTTTCTTCATGGGTCAAGGCCATCTCAAATCCCCCGCTTTTTCTGAATTGGCTCGCTAAAAGATATGACGGCCGCTCCTTTGATAGTATCGGCCGTCAGATCAAAAAGCCAAAGCAAGCCAGGGGGCCTTTTTACAGGCGGGCGGTGCGCAGGGTCTCCCCGCAGGTGCACCCGCGCTCCCGCGGTATAGCTTTGATCATCTCAAAGAGCAGCCGGCGCAGCCGCTCGTTGTTTTGGTTGAAGACCCGAATCACCATCTCGTGGCTGACCGGTTCCACGTCCGGCCTTCCTTCCAAACCCACGTCGTAGTCGGTGATCAGGGAGATGTTGACGTAGCACAGCTCCAGCTCCCGGGCCAGCACCACCTCCGGGTACTGGGTCATGTTGATGACCTCCCAGCCGTGGCTGGAGAACTCTTTGCTCTCCGCCCGGGTGGAAAAACGCGGGCCCTGGATCACCACCACCGTGCCGCGCTCGTGGACCGGGATGCCCAGGTGGCGAGCACACTGGATGGCCACCTGCCGCAGCTCCGGGCAGTAAGGCTCCGCCCCGCCGATGTGGGTGGTCAGAGGGCCGTCGTAGAAGGTATCCCGCCTCCCCCAGGTGCGGTTGACGAACTGATCGCAGACCACAAAATCCCCCGGTTTGACGTGAGGCTGGAGGCTGCCGGCCGCGCACGGCCCTATGATGCGCGTTACGCCCAGGGCCTTCATGGCCCACAGGTTGGCCCGATAATTGATGGCGTGGGGCGGAAAGAGGTGGTCTTTGCCGTGGCGGGGCAAGAAAGCCACCCGCCGTCCTTCCACCGTAGCCAGGGCGATCTTATCGCTTGGAGGGCCGTAAGGGGTCTCCACCCAGACCTCTTCTACCTCTTCCAGGAAAGAGTAAAACCCGGAGCCGCCAAAGACCCCGATCTCGGCCCGGCAATCCTCCGGCTTCACCACCCCTTGCCCCCTTCCATGGTCGCCGCGGCCAGGCGCGCAAACTCACCCGTCTCTAGCATGCGGGCCGCGTCGTCCTTGAGTACCTCCACCATGTCCAGCTTCTCCCACGGCAGGTCCAGGTCCGTGCGGCCGAAGTGCCCGTAGACTGCCACCTGCCGGTAGATGGGGCGCCGGAGTTGGAAGCGCTGAATGATGGCCGCCGGGCGCAGATCGAAGTGCTTTTTAATCAAGGCCACCAGCAGCTCCTCCGGCACCCGGCCGGTGCCGAAGGTCTCCACCATAATGGAGATAGGGCGGGCCACGCCGATGGCGTAGGCCACCTGGACTTCGCACCGGTCGGCCAGCCCCGCCGCCACCAGGTTCTTGGCGATGTGGCGCAGGGCGTAGGAGGCCGAACGGTCCACCTTGGTGGGGTCTTTGCCGGAGAAGGCACCGCCGCCGTGGCGCGCCGCCCCGCCGTACGTGTCGACGATGATCTTCCGCCCCGTGAGCCCCGCGTCCCCCTGCGGGCCGCCGACGACGAAGCGCCCCGTGGGGTTGATGTGCACGGTGGCGCGCGAGACGTCGAGCAGGTCGGCGGGGAGGGTCGGGACGATCACCTCGGCGAGGATCGCGCGGCGCAGCGCCTCGATGGAGATCGTCTCCGCGTGCTGCGTGGAGATGACGATGGTGTCCACGCGCACCGGGCGGCCGTTCTCGTACGCGACCGTCACCTGCGACTTCCCGTCGGGGCGGAGCCAGGGGAGGTCGCCGTTCTTCCGCCGCGCGGCGAGCGCGCGGGTGAGCGCGTGCGCGAGCTGGATCGCCATCGGCATGAGCTCGGGGGTCTCGTTCGTCGCGTAGCCGAACATCATCCCCTGGTCCCCCGCCCCGCCGGTGTCGACCCCCATCGCGATGTCCGGAGACTGGCGGTCGATGGTGCTCAGGACCGCGCACGTCTTGCTGTCGAAGCCGAAGGTGGCGTCGTTGTACCCGATCGCGGCGATGGTGCCGCGCACGATGTCGGGGATGGGCGCGTAGGTGGTCGTGGTGATCTCGCCGGCGACGCAGGCGAGCCCGGTGGTGACGAGGGTCTCGCACGCGACGCGGGCGGCCGGGTCCTCGGCGAGGATCGCGTCGAGCACCGCATCGGAGATCTGGTCGGCGATCTTGTCGGGGTGACCCTCGGTCACCGACTCGGATGTGAACAGGAAGGTCTCGGGCACGAAGGAAGGTCTCCCAGCGCGGCGCCCGGGGGCGCGCGATGCATGTAAGCTGCTGTGATCGTGGATGATACCGTTCTACGAGAGGTCGAGCAACCCGTCGTGGAGAA
>JASBVW010000165.1 GCA_029961005.1 Bacillota bacterium | reverse complement strand
CCCACCTCGGCCCCCGCCTCCACCACCGTCCCCCGGCCCAGGTAGACCGGGCCGACCAGCTTGGCCCCGGGATCCACGCGGGCTCCTTCCTCCTGCCAGACCTCCGTTTCTCCCTGGACCCGGCGCAGAACCCAGGGCGTCTCCAGGTGCACCCGGCCCTCCAGGGCATCCTCGTGGCCGCGGCGGTACTCCTCCAGGTTGCCGATGTCCGACCAGTAGCCTTCGGCTACCCACCCCATGAGGGGAGCGCCGGACGCCAAAAGCCGGGGAAAGAGATCTTTGCTGAAGTCGTACGGCCGGTCCGCCGGCACTGCCGAGAGAACCTGCGGCTCCAGGACGTAGATGCCGGTGTTAACCGTATCGCTGAAGACCTCGCTCCAGCCCGGTTTTTCCAGAAAGCGCACGATCCGCCCGGACTCGTCGGTGATGACAATGCCGTACTCCAGGGGTTGCTGCACGCGGGTGAGGACCAGGGTGGCCACGCCGCCCGCCTGCTGGTGAAAGCGCAGCGCCGCGGTCAAGTCAAAATCGGTCAGGGCGTCGCCGCTCAGGACCAGGAAGGTCTCTTCTCCCAGAAACTCCGCGGCCTGCCGGACGCTGCCCGCGGTCCCCAGCGGCACTTCCTCGCGAAAATAGCGCAGCTTCATCCCCCAGCGCGCCCCGTCGCCGAAGTACTCCTCGATCAGGTGGGGGCGGTAGCAGAGGGTGAGGGCCACCTCGCGCACGCCGTGGCGGCGCAAGAGCAGGAGGATGTGCTCCAGCAGGGGGCGGTTCAGCAGAGGAACCATAGGTTTGGGTAGGTCGCAGGAGAGCGGCCGCAGGCGCGTCCCCTCTCCTCCCGCCATGATGACCGCCTTCATGCCCTCTTCACCTCTCCTCGCCTCCCGCCGCCTGCGGCGGCACGGCCGCCGCGGCCCGGTGAAAATAGTCCGCTACCCGCTGGAGGAGGGCTTCCCCCTCTCGGAGGGGAACCAAAGGCGCCCAGGGGGAGAAGCGGAACTCCTCCTGGACCTCCTCGTAGACTGCCGCCGTGGCTGCAGCCAGGTGTTGCCACCCGTAATAGGTTTCGATATCCCGCCGGCCTTCGGCGCGCAGCTCTTGGGCCAGGGCGGGGTCGTAAAGGAGGGTCAGGATGTTATTGGCCAGGGAATCCGGATCGCCGGGGTAGGCCTTCAAGCCGTTGACCCCGTGCACCACGATCTCGCTGAAGCCGCCGCTGTCGGCCACCACCACCGGCGTTCCGGCGGCCATGGCCTCCAACGCTACGATGCCGAAAGGCTCGTACAGGCTGGGGAAGACGGCCACATCAGCACAGGCGTAGAGGGCGTTGCGGGTTCCATCGTCGATGAACCCGGGAAAGTGCACCCGGTCCGCCATCCCCAGCTGCCTCACCCGGGCCTGCAAAGCCCCGGCCAGGGGGCCTGTTCCGGCGAGGACAAAACGCGTCTGGGGATGATAGGTCAGAACCTTGGGCATGGCTTCTACCAGCACCTGGGCCCCTTTTTCCTGCACCAGGCGGCCGATGAAGAAGACCAGCTTCTCCTCCGGGCGGGCGTAGCGCGCCCGGAAGGCGGCCAGATCCGTCCCCTCCGGCGGTTTCAGGTCTTCCGGCCGGACGCCGTTGGGAATGACCACCAGCTTATCCTCCGGCACCTGCAGAGTGCTGCGCAGCTCCCGGAACATGTGCTCGCTGCAGCAGATGACGCGCCAGGCTTCGTAGGAGAGCCACCACTCCACATCGCTGATCTGGCGCTGCAGGTCGTTATGGAGCCCCCCGTTGCGCCCCCATTCGGTGGCGTGGAAGGTGGCCACCAAGGGAAGCCGGAGGGAGTGCTTGAGCGCGCGGGCGGTAAAGGCCACCAGCCAGTCGTGGGCGTGAATGAGGTCAAAGAGGGCCACCGAGTTGTAGATGGCTATGGCCTTCTCCAAAAGCGCGAAGTTTAAGAAGCAGATGGAGGTGAAGAAGTCCCGCGCCGCCGGGTACTGGACCTGCGCCCGGTAGACGTGGACTCCGTCCTCCTCGGCGTACTCCGGCGCCCCCTCCACCCACGGGGTAACGACAAAGACCTGATGGCCCAGGCGCGCCAGTGAGGAAGAAAGTTCGTACACATGCCGGGCCAATCCCCCCACCACCCGCGGAGGGAATTCCCAGGAAAGCATTAAAACGCGCATGCGCAAACCTCCCGCCGAAAAATGAGCGCCCTCTGTGCGAAGGCGCAGCAGTTTTAGGATACACCAGAAGGGCCGAAACTATTCGAGCCAGTGGTGCCGGAGGGCCCACCAGGCCAAGGCCACCCCCAGAGCGGCCAAGGCCAGGTACCAGGCAAGGCCGCCTCCTCTTCCGGTCTCGAGCCCCACCGGATACAGCACCGCCAGGCGCCCGGCCTCCACGTCGTAGGAAGCCAACTGGCTGCGCTGGGACCACCGGCCGCCCCGGGGGGCCAAAAGGTCAATCACGTTGGGATCCCAAAGTCCATCGGCCCCTCCGCCGAAGACCCAGTCTCCGGGGGCGCCCATGACCAGGCGGTAATTGTCCGGCCCGAACCCGTCGTAGGCCCCCACCAGCACGTAGTAGTTCCAGCGGCGTTGCGGCTCGCCCAAAACCTGCTTGGGAACGGAGATCCGGATGGTGCGGGAGGCCAGCACAGCGGCCTCTGCCGGCTCCTTGCGCCCATCGGCGAAGAAGACGGCGCTCCCACCCCAGGGGGCTCCCCGCACCAACACATCCCAGGCGTACCGGGGGGCAAAACGCACGTAGGCCCCCTCCCGCAGGGTGTCCGTTCGCCCGGCCCGCGGGGTGGTGTCAATGTAGATGTCCACGCGCTGGTGGAAAAAGCCCTCCGGCGCCCGCCAGGGGTTGGTCAGGTCTTTGAAGGTAAGGTCGAAGTGCACCTTCTCCGCGTCGCTGGCCACGCGAAAGAGCAGGAGGTCGAAGAGCCCCCGGTGGTTGGTGAAGGCCAGATGCCGGGGGTAGACGTAGGTGCCCGGGCCGCAATCGTCCCCCTCCGGGTCGGGCAGCACCAGGTGCTCCACCTCTCCGGCCGGCGCCAGGGCAGGCCCCCCGGAAGGCCAGGCAGGTGTCCCCGCTCCGCCGCCCCCCACCGGAGTCTCAGCCTGTCGGCTCTGGACGGCCGGACCCCCTGCCGGCGCCGCCTCCTCCCTCCCTCGCGGCTCCTGATACAGGGTAGCCAGAGTCAAGAGCGCGGAGAGGATGAGGATCCAGGCGGCATTGACGCACTGGCGCCCCGCCCGGCTCCAGACCTCTGACCACGCCATGCGCCCCCAGAGCATAAAAATCCCCCCGCCTACTGCCTCCCAGGCAACCCTCAAGGCAGATATATGCGGGGGGAGGCCTTAAAATGACGCCAGGTCGGAGAGGGCCTCCTCCCAGCCGACCGGCTTCTCCGCCCTCACCACCATGCCTTCGCCCAGCGCGGCCAGCTCCTCTGCGGACTCCGGCGGGCGCACCACCACGTAGCGATGGCTCCAGCCTTCGTCCCGGGGGAGGGGCAGGGAGGCGGGAGAAGCGTCGGGAAAGAAGAGGTGAGGGCCGCGGCTCTCCCGGCGGGTCAAGGCCGAACGAAGCACGGCTTCCGCCACCAGGAGGAGGTTGCGCACCTCTAAAGCTCCAGCCGGGCCCTCCTCGTCCAGCCGAATTCCCTGGCGCCTCAGCTCCGCCAGACCCCGCAGGCCCTCCTCCAGGCCTTGAGCACAGCGGATCACCCCTGCCGAACGGTAGCACAGCTCCTGAATCCGGGCCCGCGCCCGGCCGGCCGCCAGGCCCTCCGGCGCCTCCAGCTCCGCCGCCAGGCGCCCGGGATACTCCTCCACCGGGATCCGGCCTCCCGCCCAGCGCGGCGGGCCGGGCGGCCCTTGAGCCGCCCAGCGGGCCGCCGCCTCCCCGGCCAGGCGGCCAAAGACCTGGCAATCCAAGAGGGCGTTGCCCCCCGGCCGGTTGGCCCCGTGCTGACCGCCCGCCACCTCCCCAGCGGCGAAGAGGCCGGGGACAGCGGTCTCTCCCCGGCGGCGGATCTTGACCCCGCCCTGGAAGTGCTGGATGGCCGGGGCCACCTCCACCGGTTCCCCCTCTTCCAGCTTCACGCCCCGGGCAGCAAACCACCGGATGACCGGCGGGTTGAGCTCCCGCAGGCGCTCCAGCGGCGAGGCCTCCCGGTCTACGGCCGGCCGGCGGGCCCCTTCCCCTCGGCCTTTTCTCCGCTCCTCCTGCTCCCCAGCCGCGGCCGCCTCGGCTTCCCTCTGGTAGGCCTCCTTGATCCAGG
>JASBVW010000164.1 GCA_029961005.1 Bacillota bacterium | reverse complement strand
CCGTCTTCAGAAGCGCAGGGGCTGACTAGAATACTGCGCCACCCGTCGTGTGGCTCTCATTATACCATAAAACCGGCGCCCCTTCAAGTTAACGGCTTCCCAGCCATAGAGCGATGGTAATCCCCAACAGCGCACCGATGACGACCTCCACCGGCGTATGGCCCAAGAGTTCCTTGAGCCTCTCCTCCCTCACCCGGCCGCTCCGGCTCAACTCGTCGACGATCCGGTTGAGCACAGCGGCCTGGCGCCCTGCGGCATAGCGGACACCGGCCGCGTCGTACATGACAATGAGGGCAAAGACAACCGCCAGCGCGGTGACGGGCGCATTCCAGCCCTCCTGCAGGCCCACGGCGGTGGCCAGCGAAGTGACCAGCGCTGAGTGCGCGCTGGGCATTCCTCCCGCCCCCACAAAGCGGCGGAAATTCAGGCGCCCTTCCGCCAGGTAGGAATGAGCCACTTTCAGGGTTTGGGCCACCAGCCACGCCACCAGGCAAATGGCCAGCGTCCGGTTCGCCCAAAGGCCGAAAAAGGCCGCCTCTAAGATCGCCATGCGCCCTTCACCACCCCACGGAAGCCGCGGCACAATCTTCCCTGACCCCTCCCGTTGACCTTCAACTCCGGCGCTCCACGATGAAGGTGACCAGCTCTTGGAGCAGATCCCCGGCTTGTCCCAACTTCCCAGCTGCTCCGCGAGCCTCTTCTGCCACCTCGAGGAGCCTTCGCCTGCTCCCTTCCAACCCCAAAAGGGCCGGATACGAGGCAGGCTCCGACCGGGCGGCTGCGTCCAACAGGTCGTCGCTGATCTGATAAGCCAGGCCCAGGGCCTCGGCGTACCGGGTGAGGAGCGCCAAGCGCTCCTCATCGGCCCCCCCGATGAGAGCCCCCCCGCGCACAGCGGCGCGAATGAGCGCCCCCGTCTTGCGGGTATGGATCTCCCGCAAGGTCCGCTCGTCCACTGCCGGGGGCGTACTTCCCTCTCCCGCACCAGAGGCCCAAATGTCGCACGCCTGCCCGCCCACCATGCCCACGGATCCGGCAGCTACAGCCAGTTCCTCCAGCGCCCGCAGCCAGCGCCGGCACTCCTCCCCGGAGCGGCGCAGAGCCGTGCCGGCCAAGAGAGCGAAGGCGTCGGTCAAGAGCGCATCCCCGGCCAAAATGGCCATGGCTTCGCCAAAGACCTTGTGGTTGCTGGGCCGGCCGCGGCGCCAGTCGTCGTTGTCCATGGCGGGAAGGTCGTCGTGAATCAGAGAGTAGGCGTGAATCATCTCCAGGGCGCAGGCAAAGGGCAACGCTTCATAGGCATCGCCGCCAGCCGCTTGGCACGCCGCCACCGCCAGAAAAGCCCGGAAGCGCTTTCCCCCGCCTAAGGCGGTATAACGCATGGCCTCGTTGAGCACGGAGAGCCCCTGCACCCCCGCGGCGGCGGAGGGGAGAGCCAGGAGCCGCTCCAGCTCCCTCTCCACTCTGGTCGAGACCTCCTGCCAGCTCTGAAGCAGAGCCCTATTCTCCATCGCCTCGCCCCTCCGCTCCTTCTTCCGCCCGGCCGCCCGCGCTCCCTCTCCCTTCCAGCTCGTCCAGGGGCCGCAAGACCCTCCGCCCATCCTCGCCTTGCCAGAGGACTTCGATGCGGGCCTCTACCTCGTCCAGCCTCCGGGTACAAAGGCGGGAGAGCTCCATGCCTTCTTCAAAAAGGCGCAACGCCTCTTCGAGAGGCAATTCCCCGCTCTCCATGGTCTCCACGATCTCCTCCAGTCTGCGGAGGGCCTCTTCAAAGTCCATCTGCCGCTCTGCCATTTTCCTCCCCCATCGCCTTTCCCCGCCCTGCTCCCCCTCCGGCCGGCGGCCGCCGCTCGCGCACGGAACACTTCAAGGCGCCCCGGGCCAGGATTACCTCCACCTCCTCGCCGGGGCCGACCTGGAGAAACTCCCTCACCACCCGCCCATCGCTCGCCCGGCGGCAGACGCTGTAGCCGCGCTCCAGGGTGCGCAAGGGGCTGAGCGCTTGCAGCTTGCCCGACAGAAGGGCCAGGCGTTCCCGCCGCCCGGCCAGCCAGCGGCTCCAGGCGGCAACCTGGCGGCTGGCCAGTTCATCCAAGCGCTGGCGTAGCTGCCGCACCCGCTGCTGGGGGGAAACAGCCAGCAGTTGCCCGGTTCGCCTGGCCAGGCGCTCCCGCCGGGTCATCACGGCTCGCTCCAGGGTGCGGCGCAGGCGCAGCGTTAAGCCCGCCACCTCCTTTTTGAGCCCTGCACAATCCGGAACGGCCAGCTCAGCCGCCGCAGAAGGGGTGGCGGCCCGCAAGTCCGCCGCCAGGTCGGCCAAGGTGAAGTCCGTCTCGTGCCCCACCGCAGAGACCACCGGCGCCCGCGAAGCACAAATGGCGCGGACCACCCGCTCGTCGTTGAAACTCCACAGCTCCTCCACCGAACCTCCGCCGCGCCCCAGGATGATCACGTCCACCTCCGGCTGGGCATTGACGGCCCGCAGGGTCTGGACGATGCTCTCCGGGGCTCCCTCCCCTTGCACCAAAGCGGGGGCGATGATCAGCCGCACGCCCGGCCAGCGGCGCCGGGAGATTGTAATGATGTCTCGCAGGGCGGCTCCATCCAGGGAAGTCACCACGCCGACGCACCGCGGCCAGCGCGGGAGCGGCCTCTTTCGGCTGGGCTCAAAGAGCCCCTCGGCCGCCAATCTAGCCTTGAGCTGCTCCAGAGCCAGATAAAGGGCCCCTCTCCCGGCAGGGAAGATCTCCTCCGCGTAAAGCTGGTACTCGCCCCCCGCCTCGTACACGCCGATCGAACCGGCCACCACCACTTCCAGCCCGTCGCTCAACTCCCCGTACCAGGGAATGCAGCGGCTCCGAAACATGACGCAGCGCAGCCGGGCTGCCTCGTCTTTTAAAGTAAAGTAAAGGTGCCCCGAGGAATGGCGCCGGAAGTTGGCCAGCTCCCCCCGGACCATGATCCCCTGTAAGCGGGGCTCCTGCTCCAAGAGGCGCCGCACGACCCGCGTCACCTGAGAAACGGTATAAATCTCGATCTTCGGCGCCGGGGCGCTCTTCAGCATCGCTCCCCCGCCTCCTCCAGGCAAGCCAGCCCCAACAAGGCCACGCCTACTGCGTTGTCTCCACTCCACCGAGGGTCGGCAAAGTACAGCCGCGCGCCTACCGCCCGGTGCTCCAGGCGCAGCTTCAGCCTCTCCCGGAGAAACGAGTTGGCCGCCACCCCGCCCACCAGGAGCACGCGCCTGATCCCCGTCTCCGCCACGGCGCGGCGCAAAACCTTCTCCAAAGCCTTACTGATACAGCGCTGGACGGCCCGCGCCACCACTGCCGGCTCCACCCCCCGCTCCAGCGCCCGCAGGGCGGCGCTGGTGGCGCCGGAAAAAGAAAGGTCATACCCCCGCACCGCCGCCGGGAGGGAAAAAACCCGCCCTTCCTTTCCGTCTCGCTCCGCCGGCCTCTCCTCCTCCGCCTCGCCCGCCAGGCGCTCCAAGGCAGGGCCGGCGGGAAAGTCCAGCCCCAGGGCTACGCCGACGCGATCAACCATCTGCCCCGCCGCCAGGTCCAGCGTACGGCCCAGGACCTCTATGCGCAACCGCCCTTCCGCCTGAGCCGGTTCTACGTACAAAAGCTCCGTGGTGCCGCCCGAGAGGTGGACGGCCAGAAAAGGCCCTTCCTGAAGCGGCAGGTCCGCCGACCAGATCCCGGCCCACAGGTGCCCCGCTTGGTGAGAGGCCGGGAAAAAGGGGCAGCCCAAAAGACGGGCCGCCCAACGCCCGAACCCTTCTCCCGCCTTAAAGACGGGTAGGTACGACTCCGGCAGCGGCCGCGGGCGAATGGAGGCTGCCACGGCCGCCAGATCCTGCGGCTGCACCTTTTGCAAGGCCTCCTCCAGCAGGTCGGGGAGGGCTCGCACGTGGGCAAAGACTGCCTCCGCCTGGCGCAGCCCCAGGCTCCCCCGCTCCACGGCCAGGGGGCGGCGCAGGTCGGCTACCACGCCGCCCTCAGCCACCACGGCCACCGAGGTGACGTAACAACTGGTGTCTATCCCCAGTACCGCCTTCATCCCCGGTCAAAGTTTATGGAGCGTCTCCTGGCGCACCACATTGCCCAAAATTCCGTTGATGAAGCGAGGGGAGTTGACGTCGCCGTATTTTTTGGCCAATTCCACGGCTTCGTTGACAGAAACGCTGGCCGGCACGTCGGGCAAAAAGAGCAGCTCGTACACGGCCAGGCGAAGGATGTTGCGGTCGATATTGGCCATGCGGTCCAGGTGCCAGTCAATGGCGTACTGGCTGATCACCCGGTCGATCTTC
>JASBVW010000001.1 GCA_029961005.1 Bacillota bacterium | reverse complement strand
GTGGTCGAGCGGGGGCGGGCCCGGGCGGTGGAAGTGCAGACCGGCTTCCGGCGCGGGCAGGAAGTGGAGATCCGGAGCGGGCTGCGGGAAGGCGATGAGGTCATCGTCGAGGACCGGGAGGTCCCGCGGCTCGTGGACGGGACCCCCATCTATACGATCAGCCGCCAGGACGGATAGCTCGCCAGAGCAAACCAGCCGGGGGTCGCTTAAGCAACCGGCGGGTGATGCCGATAACTCATGCGAAGGAGGTGAACTCTGTGCTGCGGGGTCTTTATACAGCTGCCTCCGGTATGCTGTTGGAGAAGACGCGCACCGACGTCATCGCCAATAATTTGGCCAACGTCAATACCACCGGTTTCAAGCGCGACTCCCTCTTAACGGAAGCCTTTCCTCAGTTGCTCCTGCACCGGCTGGACGATCCCGTTCAACAGATGCCCTTGGTGCCCTGGCCGCCGGTCGATCTCCGCCCGCCGGTGGGCTGGGTGGGCGTGGGAGCGGCTGTGCAGGGCACGGCCACCGATTTTACGCAGGGCCAGTTGGTGGTGACCGATAACCCTCTGGATGTAGCCCTGGTGGGGCGGGGCTTTTTGGTCGTGGAAGAGCGGGGCGGGCTGCGCTACACCCGCAACGGCTCCCTGGCCTTGGACAGCGAGGGGTATCTGGTTACGTCCGAAGGGGCGCGAGTCCTGGGCCTCAACGGGCCGGTGGCGGTGAGCGGGAGCAAGATTCAGATCACGGCAGAGGGCGAGGTCCTGGTGGACGGGGCCTACGTCGATACCCTCCAGGTCGTGGATTTTCCCGAACCGGCTGGCCTGGTGAAGGAGGGCGACAGCTTGTACCGGGCCACTGCCGCTGCGGGAGCGCCGCAGCCGGCGGAGGCGGAGGTGCGCCAGGGCGTGCTGGAGCGGTCCAACGTCAATTCCATCCAGGAGATGATCGACTTGATTGCCGCCACGCGCGCCTACGAAGCCAACCAGAAGATGGTCCTGACCCAGGATCAGCTGCTGGGCAAGGCGGTCAACGAAGTGGGGCGTGTCGGCTAAGTCCTGCTGAGAACGAGAGAAAGACGGCGAGGGGAAGGACGGCAAGGGAACGGCACACGAGGGCTGGACCGGCGGTCTGGCGGCCGCGGAGGCCCGGGGTTGCTGAGCGACGGAGGCAACCCAGCCGCAGGCTGAACGTTCCTCACAGGACCTAGCCCCCTGCCGCAGCGACTTTTGGCCAAAGGGGGTTTTGTTTTACCATGATGCCGGCGTTGTGGACGGCCGGGTCGGGGATGAAGGCGCAGCAGCTCATGATCGACGTCATCTCCAACAACCTGGCCAACGTAAATACCGTGGGGTTCAAGAAGAGCCGCGTGGACTTTCAGGACCTTTTGTACCAGACCTATCGGGCGGCGGGAACTCCGGCCGTGCGGGGCCTGATGATTCCCACCGGCATTCAGCTGGGCCATGGCGTCCGCCCGGTGGCCACCCAGAAGATCTTCACCGAAGGCGATGTGCGCCCCTCGGACAACCCCCTGGACATGGTGATCGAGGGGGACGGTTTCTTCCGCATCCTCATGCCGGATGGCGAGGTCGCCTACACCCGGGATGGGTCCTTTAAGGTGGATGCAGAGGGGCGCATCGTGACCTCTGATGGTTTCCCGCTGGAACCGGAGATCATCATCCCGCCCGAGGCGACGCACATCTCCGTGGGCACCGACGGCACGGTGACGGTCATGCTCCCCGGGCAGAACGAGCCCCAGGAGATCGGGCAGATCCAGCTCACGCGCTTCATCAATCCGGCCGGGCTCAGCTCTGAAGGGCGCAACCTCTTGCGGGCCACCCCTGCCTCGGGAGAGCCCATCGACGGGACGCCGGGCCTGGACGGGTTCGGAACCATCGCCCAGGGCTACCTGGAGATGTCCAACGTTCAGGTAGTGGAAGAGATGGTGAACATGATCGTGGCCCAGCGGGCCTACGAGGTTAATGCCAAGGCCATTCAGGCCTCCGATGAGATGCTGCAGCTGGCCAATAACCTGCGGCGGTAGAGCCTGAGCAGGGAGCGGGAAAGAGCCCGGAGGGTCCAGAGGGGCGGATGAAGATGGGTGGGTCGCACAGGAATAGGCCCGGACGGGCCTGGCTGGCGCTGGCTCTGGCGCTGGCCGGCCTGTGGGCCGCTTCTGCCGGGCTGCCGCCGGCGGTTGGGAGAGCGGCCGGGGAGACCATTGTCATTACGCTCCACTCCGCCGAAGTCAGAGGACCCCAGATTTCTTTGGGGGAGGTAGCCGACCTGGAAGGGGGAAGTGAGGAGGAGAGGGCTGCCCTGACCCGCCTCATCTTGGGGCAGGCCGCTCTGCCGGGGGCGGAGCGGCAGCTCAGCCGGGCCACCGTACTGGTGCGCCTGCGGGGGGCCGGGTATCCCGAGGAGCGCTTGGTCTGGTCGGGGCCGGAGGCGGTGACCGTGAGGACGGCAGGGCGCATCCTCACCGCCCGGGAGGCGGAGCCCGTCTTATTCTCCTTATTGCGCCGCCGCCTTCCTTCCCCGGAGTGGCAGCTGGAGGCAAAGGTTCTCTCCTGGCCTTCTTCTCTGCGCATCCCGGAGGGGGAGCTGGCTTGGGAGCTGGAGGCCTCGCCGCAGGAGCTGAGGCGGGCTTTCTCCGCCGGGGTGCTGCAGCCAACCGTGCGCGCCCTGGTGGAGGGAAGGGTGGTCGCCTCTTTTCGCCCCCGGCTGGAGGTCCTGGCCCGGGGGGCGGTGGTGGTGGCAGCCGCCGATCTTCCGCCCCGCCGCGTCCTGGCCCGGGAGGACCTGTCTGTTCAGGTTCTGGCCTTGAAAGGCCTGCCGGCCGATGTGGCCTGGACCCAGGAGGACCTGCTCGGCCAACGCCTGGTGCGCTCGGTGCGGGCGGGCGAGGTCCTGCGCCTAAGCGCGGTAGAGCCCGTGCCTGTGGTGGAGAAGGGAACGGAAGTGGTGCTGACCGTGCGGCAGCGGGGCGTGGTCGTTACGGCAGTGGGCAGGGCCCTGGAGGATGGGGGGCAGGGGCAGGTCATCCGGGTGCAGAATGTAGACTCGGGCAAGATCCTGCAGGGCCGGGTGGTGGGGCCCCGGGAAGTGGAAGTGTTGAGGTGAAGGAGGGACCGGAGATGACCGGCTGGCTCGTGCGCAAGCGCTGGTTTTGGAAGATGGCGCTGGGAAGTCTGTGGCTGGTCCTGTTTTGGGTGGAAGCGGCCGGGGCTACCTCGCTTTGGGCTCAGGCCCGAGAGCCGGTCAACCTTTTTGCCGACCGACGGGCCTCCCGAGAGGGCGACCTTTTGACCATCATCATCGTAGAACGCACCCAGGCGACGCAAAACGCCTCCACCAAGGCCGGCAAGGAGGCGGAGGTGGGCGTGGGGCCGGGTCTGGGGGCCCTGTCTGATCTCCTCCCTTATCTAAAGGCAGAGGGGGGAGATAAGTTCGACGCTTCCGGGACCACGGTGCGGGGGGGCAGCCTGAGCGCCCGCCTTACGGTGATGGTCAAAGAAGTTCTCCCCAACGGCACCCTGGTGGTGGAGGGGCGACAGGAGATCGTGGTGAACGGGGAGAAGCAAAAGATAGTGGTCTCCGGGCTGGTGCGTCCGGAAGATATCACCGCGGAGAATACCGTTCTTTCCACTTATGTGGCCGATGCCCGCATCACCTATCAAGGCGAGGGGCCGCTGGGCGCCAAGCAGGAGCCCGGCATCTTGACTCGCATCTTTAATTGGCTCTTTTGAGGGGTGAGGCCCGTGTGCCGGCAGAAGTTGATGTGCAGGCGTAAGCGCCTGGCCATTTTGATGCTCTGGGTCCTGGCCCTGGGCGGGCTGCTGGGAGCTGCGGCGCAGGCTGCCCCCGCCGATGACCCCGCGGTGCGCATCAAGGATATAGCGCGCATTCTGGGCGACCGCCCCAACCAGCTCACGGGGCTGGGGTTGGTGACCGGCCTGGAAGGGACGGGAGATTCCAGTACGTCTTTGGCCAACGTCCAAATGGTGGCCAACATGCTCCGGAATTTTGGGGTGACCGTTCCTCCGGAACGGCTGCGGGTGCGCAACGTGGCGGCGGTGACCGTGACCGCGGAACTGCCGCCTTTTGCCCGGAACGGGGACCGGATTGACGTGCTCGTCTCCTCCCTGGGCGATGCCAAGAGCCTGCAGGGGGGCGTCCTGCTTTTGACTCCCCTCCGCGGGGCGGACGGACGGGTCTACGCGGTGGCCCAGGGACCCGTCTCCATCGGGGGGTTTAACGTGCGCCGCGGCGGTGCAGCGGTGGAGAAGAACCATCCCACCGTGGGCATCGTGCCGGGAGGGGCCACCGTGGAGGTGGAGGTGCCGGCGGAGCTGGCGACCCAGGACCGGGTGACTTTAGTGCTGCGGGAACCGGATTTCACCACCGCTGCCCGGGTGGCGGAGGTGATCAACCGCACCTTTACCCCCCAGACGGCGCGGGCGGTGGACAAGAGCACCGTAGAGGTGGTCCTGCCGGCGGCCTACCGGGAAGAGCCGGTGAGCTTCATCGCTGCCCTGGAGGAGCTGCCCGTGCGCCCGGACGGGGTGGCGCGGATCGTGGTCAACGAGCGGACCGGGACCATTGTGGTGGGCCATCAGGTGCGGCTCTCCACGGTGGCCGTGGCCCAGGGCAACCTGAGCGTGCGTATCGTCTCCCGGCCGGAGGTGTCGCAGCCTCCGCCGTTCTCCGGAGGCGAGACGGTCGTCACCCCGGGGGCTGAGATTACGGCGGAGGAGGGACAGGGGCACATGGTCGTCCTGCCTTCTCCGGTGGCGGTACAGGACCTGGTGGACGCTCTGAACGGCGTGGGGGCCACGCCGCGGGACATCATCGCCATCCTGCAGGCCATCAAGGCGGCGGGGGCCCTGCACGGAGAGTTGATTATTCAATAAGCCGGGCCGTAAGACAGGAGATGGATGAAGTGGAGATCGAGAGCGGATGGATGAAGAACCCGGTGGACCTGGACCTTTTGCGCTCCCGCTGGCGCCAGGTGCCGGCGGGGGATGTCCCCCGCGGCACTTCCGAGTCGGATGCGGAAGCTTTGCGCGCCGCCGCTCGAGAGATGGAGGCGCTGTTTATCGCCCAGCTCTGGAAGGCCATGCGGAAGACAGTGCCTCGCTCTGATCTCCTGCCGCGCACGTTGGCTGACGAGATCTTTGAGGAGATGCTGGATGACGAGTTCTCCCGCCGCATGGCCGAGGCAGGCGGTTTGGGCCTGGCTGCGGCTCTGGAGCGCCAGCTGGTCTTGGGTGGCACTGGTACTTCTCGGCAGCCGAGGGAAGGGGCAGGAGAAGAAGGTGCAGGGGAGAAGTAAAAAGGCAGGCCTTTCCCGAGCCCTGGCGGGCGCCGTGGTCTTTCTTCTCCTTTTTCCGCCGGGGGCGGCGGTGGGAGCGGCGGTGGCGCCCGGAGCCGGGGGTGCGGCGGGTCTGCAGGAAGTCCGGCTGGTCTTGAACGGGAAACCCTCCCCTTCTCTGCTGGGAGTTTGGCAAGGGGAAGAGGTGCTGTTGCCGGCCCTGGCCCTGGCGGAGCTGACGGGCCGGGGTTTGCTTTATGAGCCTGGCTCGGACCGGCTTTCTTTCCTGGGAGGGGAGGGGGAAGGGCGCCTGACCGTAAACCTGGCGGCGGGTCGGATGGAAGACGACCGGGGCAGGGTTTGGGCCGAGAGGGCGCCGGTGGTCCGGGAAGGGATGGGCATCCTGGTGCCGGCGGTACCCGTCCTCCGCTGGCTGAACTGGATGGTAGCAGTAGACAAGGAGCACCGCGTGGTGGCCGTGGCCCAGCCGGGGCGGGAGTTTAACCTCATCACCGCGGTAGAGGTGCGGAGCGATCAGGAAAAGGCCGCCGTGCTAATCCAGGGGACTTCTCCCGTGGAGTGCGAAGTGACGGAAGACAGGCCGGGGCGGCGCCTGGTGGTCAGGCTCCCCCGATCTTACGTGGGGGCGCTGCCCGACTTCAGGGACGACGGCCGCTCTCCCCTGGTGGACGGCGTTTCGTTTCAGCAGGTGGGGGACGAGGGGCGCATAAATATTGAGCTGAAGGGGGCGTTCTTCGGCTTCCGGGTGCGGGGTGAGCCCTCCCTGCGCCGCCTGGTGGTGGAGTTGCCGCTCTACGTGGAAGAGCGGCTGGCCACCACGGTGGTGCCCGGGCTCGTCTACCGCCGCATCAAGCGGCTGTCGGTGGCCGGCCCCATCATCGCTGACATCCTGGAAGCCGACCTGCGGGAGCCGGGGCTAACCCTTAAGCCGGTCTTGGCCCGGGAGGGATTCAGCGGCACCGAGACGGTCAGCTCCCTGGCCCGGCGCTACGGGGCCATCGCCGGGGTGAACGGCGGGTACTTCCATTACACCGGCGACACCCTGGGGGCGGTGATCATTGACGGGGAGATGCTGAGCGAGCCCATCCGCAACCGGACGGTCTTCGCCCTGACAGAAGAGGGGACCCCCCTGATCCTGAACCTGAACTTTTGCGGCCGGGTGACGGTAGCCGGGCGGGAGTTGCCTCTCCACGGGATCAACCGCTGGCGGGGCAAGGATGAGCTCATCCTCTATACGCCCGCTTTTGGTAGCTCCACCAGAACCAACAGCGCCGGCAGGGAGTACGTGGTGGAGGAGGGGAGGGTCTCGGCGGTAGTGGAGGGTGGCAACGCTCCCATTCCCCGGGGCGGGTTTGTCCTCTCTGCCCACGGGGCTGCCCGGGATGCCCTGGCGGGGGTGCGGCCGGGGGATGTGGTGGCGGTGGATCCGGCCACGGAGCCGGACTGGCGGGCACTGGGGATCAGGCAGGCGGTGGGCGGCGGCCCGCGGCTTCTCCAGCAGGGAGAGGTGCACATCACCGCGGAAGAAGAAGAGTTCCGGCCCGATGTGGCGGTGGGCCGGGCGCCCCGGACGGGGATCGGCCTGACCCCCGAAGGGAAGGTCATCTTCGCGGTGGTCAGCGGCCGACGGCCGGGAATTAGCGTAGGCATGACCCTGGCCGAGCTGGCGTGGTTGCTCAGGGATTTGGGGGCTGTGGAGGCGATGAATCTGGATGGGGGAGGGTCGACCGCCCTGGTCATCCGCGACCGCGTCTTTAACCTGCCCTCCGATGGGCGGGAGCGGGCGGTCAGCAACGCGATCCTCTTCTTTGCCCAGCCATGAAAGGAAGCGGTAAGAGTGAAGAGAGGGCTTTTCTCCCTGCGGGGAGCGCTGGTAGGCGCCGTTGTGCTGACCCTGCTCATTTTATGGCCGACCGAGAGCGGGGAGGCGGCTCCGGCTTCGGCTTTTCTTCCGGTGGCACAGGTGCAAAAAGGAGCCCGGGGTATAGGGAAGACGGTGCTGCACGGCACCGCGGTGGAGAACTTTGACGTAGAGGTCCTGGGAGTCGTCACCGCTCCCGGGCCGGCGGGGGACCTCATCCTGGTGCGCGTCAGCGGTCCCCTCATCGATGAGGCCGGGGGCATTGCCGCCGGAATGAGCGGCAGCCCGGTCTACATCGACGGCCGCCTGGTGGGGGCGCTTTCTTTTGCCTTTGATTACACCGACCACCGCATCGGCTTCGTCACCCCCATCGCTGATATGCTCCAGGTCCTGGAACTGGTCCGCCAGGAAACCTATCTGCCGCTGACGGAGCCTTTGGCCCTGGACGGGCGGACCGTGACCGGCGTGTCCTTTGTCGCAGCAGGGGAGGCGGTGACCCCGCGCCCCGATACCCTGACCATGGTTCCCGTAGCCACGCCTGTCCTGGTCAGCGGCCTGAATGCTCGGGCTTTGGAGCGGCTGCGCCGCGTGCTGGCCCCTTATAACCTGCAAGTCATTCCCCTGAACGGAGGAGGGGGGCTGCCACAAGGCGGTGGAAAGAGCCCCGACCCGGGAGCTGGCGGGGAGAGGCTGCAGCCGGGAAGCGCCATCGGACTGCAGCTGGTGCGCGGCGACGTGGAGGTCACTGCCTTGGGGACGGTGACCTACGTGGAAGGCGATCGCTTCCTGGCCTTTGGCCATCCCTTCATGAGCCGGGGGGCGGCCAATTTCTTCGCCACCCGCGCCTACATCCACCTGGCCGTTCCCAGCCTGGGTATGCCCTTTAAGATTGGCACCTCGCTGAATCTGGTGGGGACGGTGACACAAGACCGCGCGAAAGGGGTGGCAGGGGTGTTGGGCCGGCGCCCCCTGGCCATTCCGGTCCACGTCAGGGTGGTGGACCGCGACCGCCAGAGACAGAGCGACCTGTACGTAGAAGTGATCCAGGACGAGCAGCTGTCCCTGGACCTTTTGGGTTCGGCCGCCTTGCAGGCCCTGGACCTGGGATTTGATCGCATCGGGCGGGGGACTGCCCGGGTGCGGTTTCAGGTGGAGGGGGAAGGCCTGCCTCAGGGGGGCTTTACCAGGGAGAACATCTTTTACAGCGACTTCGATATTGCCGCCCTCAGCCTGGGCGAGTTCATGGAAGGGCTGGATATGGTCTTGAACAACGAATTCCAGTCTGTACGGGTCAAGAACGTCTCCCTCACGGTGGAGGTCAGCGAGAGCAGAAATACGGCCCGCATCGAGAAGGTCATCCCGGCGCGGAAGGAGATCCACCCGGGAGAGTCGGTGGAGCTGACCGTCCTTCTGCGGCCTTACCGGCAGGAGCCGGTCAAGCAGACCCTGAGGTTGGATGTTCCCCTGAGCACGCCCCCGGGAACGGTTACGGTCACCGTCCGCGGCGGGGCGGATCTGGGGTACGGGGAGGAGCTGCCCCCTCTCACCCCTTCTCATCAAGGGCCGGAGAAGAAAGGCGAAAAGAAACAGCCGGAGAAAGAGAAGAAAGAGGAAGAGCGCACCAGGACCAGCTATGAGAGCCTGGGCAAACTGATCGACGACTTTGTGCGGCGGGAGAAGAACAGCGACCTGATTGCGGAGTTTGTCCCTCTGGTGCCGGGAGAAGAGGGGCTGTTGGAGGAAGGGGTGGCGGAAGGGGGAGAGAAGAGAGCCCTGACGGCAGGGCCACCGCTGCCGCCTGCCAAACCGGAGCGGGCTCCCGCCCCCACTGGGAACGGGGAGGCCGAGCCGGGGGTTCAGGGGGAGCTCCCTCCCGTCAAGGCCCTGGTCTCTACGCCCTACTACATTGAAGGTCTGGAACAGTTCGATTTGACCATCACTCCCTGGCCCGAAAACTCCGGGCCCGGCGCCCGGCCGCTCAAGCGGTGAGTTGTGAGGTTTTCCCTCTCTTGGGCGAGATTGTGCAAGAGAAGAGAAGTAAATGAAAAAAGGGGATGGATAGCCGCGTGTAGAAAGACCTGAAGGGGCAAGAGGAGGCATTTAGGTGCGAACAAGGGTGCGAATCTTCATGGCGGCGTCCCTCCTGGGGCTGGCCTTCCTCTTCTTCGCTGCCGCCTCCCATCTCCTTCTTGGCCTGGCGAGTCGAGAGCAGAGCCGGATGGATCTGGCCGCCCTGGCCTCGCGCGAGCTCACGCGGGCCTTAGGGCTGCCGGTCAAGGTAGAGGGGGTAGAACCCGGGCTCTTTCAGGTCGTGGTGCTGCGCCACCTCACGCTGGGCTCGACGGCAGCCGGTCGTCCGCCGTTCTTTGCTGCGCCGCGGGTGGAGCTGGGGTACAGCTTGTGGAGGCTGCTCACTCACCCCGGACACCCGGAGGCTGCTCTCACCTACATCTCCGTATGGGATCCAGAACTGAACCTTTCGGCTCAGGAGGCAGCGCAACTTTCCGCCCGCTTCTCGGCCGAGGCGGGCGGGAGGGGTAACCTGCGCCTTTGGCTCAACCTTTTGCGAGGAAAGGCGTCGTTCAGCGGGGAAGGCGGGGAGGTCGTGCACCTAGAGGGGATACGGGGCCGCATGCAGCTGGACGGGCATTCCTGGCGCGTAGCCTGGCTGGAGGGGCGCTGGCGGGAGGGGAAGTCTCCCTGGGCCCTGGAGGGGAAGATCGTCCCGGCGCCCCGGCCTCTCCTCGACCTGCGCCTCCGCCTGCCCTCCCTCGACCTGTCCGCCGGGGAGCGCCTGCCTCTTCCGCCCCAGTGGCGAGGATGGTGGTCCGGCCTGAAGCCCCGGGGCGTCGTCGACCTGGAGGTGGAGGTGAAGGGGGAGCCTAAACAACCCCTGGTGGTCGGTTTGGCCCGCCTGAACGGGGTGGCGCTCTCGCTGAACCGGGGGGTGCGCCTGGAAGATTTAACCGGCCAGGTGGAGGTGGCCGGGGAAAAGATCAGCACGAAGGGGCTGCGCTTCCGGTGGGCGGAAGGCCAGGGCCGCCTGAGCGGAGAGCTGGCCGGTTGGGAGCGCCCGCGCCTGGCGGTGCGCCTGCAGCTGGCAGGGGTCTCCTTGCGGTCGAGGGCGGTGCAAGCTCTCTTCCCGCGGCCAGAGTGGCCTGAGGCGCTGCGGGTCGGCTGGCGCAAGACAGACGGCCGCTTGACTCTGCACGGGTTGGCGAGCGGGCCGGTGGACGATCTCGTGCTTAGCGGCTCCCTGACCTGGGAGGGAAGGGAGCTCTTCGGCCTGCCCTGGCGACAGGCTGAGGCAGCGGTCGAGTATGCGGGGTGTGGACCGTCCGCCGCCTGGCCGTCCGCGGCCCAGCCGGTGACGCCACCGGGGAAGGGGTGGTGGGCGGCCGGGGGAACCCCTGGGCCTTTGCGGGGGTCCTCCGGGTGCAGAGGGTGGATCTGGCCACCCTCTCCCGCGCCCTCCGGGACGCCGGACTGGCCGGGGTTCCTCAGTGCGAAGGGCTCCTGGAGGGCCGGCTGGTCGGGTCCGGGCGAGGGTGGGGACGAGAGCAGGTCCGGCTCACCGGAGACCTGGCGGTGCAAGGGCCTTCGTTCCGGAATTGGAAAGCAGACCGGCTGGAGGCCGGCTTTATGCTGGCAGGGGGCGTCTGGCACTTCAACGAGCTCAAAGTCTTCCGGCGGGGTGCTGTGGCTGTAGCTTCGGGCGAGGTCTCCCCGGAGGGAGAGCTGGCGCTGGCGGTGGACCTCCGCCAGGTCGACCTGGCGGAGCTCTGGCCGCTTTTGCCGGAGGAGTGGCGCGGCAGGGCGGGCGCCGGCGAGGTGAGAGGGCGCCTGCGCTTTCACGGGCGCGTCGAGGGTTCCCTGGCCGACCCGGCGGTCTCCGGCTGGTTCGGGGTCGCTGAAGCCGCCTGGCGGGATCGGACCTTTGAACGGGCCGAGGGTTATCTCCGGTGGCAGCGGCCCCGGCTGGAGCTGGAACAGGTGGCGATTCTGCACGGAAGCTCCGCCTACCGGCTGGAGGGGGAACTGCTCTTCGAGGCGGCCGGGCCCGTGGCTCGCCTGACCGGGGAGGTGGAAAGGGGTGAGATAGCCGATCTCCTGCGCCTGGCCGGGGTCTCCTGGGATCTCAAGGGGGAAGCCTACGGGCAGGTGGCCCTCCATGGCCCGCTCTCCGCGCCTGCTCTGGAGGGGAAGGTGTCGGTAGCGAAAGGCCGGGTGGCCGGCCAGGACTTCCGGCGGGCCGAAATCCAGTTCAAAGGGCGCGGGAGGGAAATTCTCCTGGATTCCTTTACCATCGAAAGCCCCCTGGGCAGCGGCTACGGCAGCGGCACGATCCAGGGGGAGGAGCTGGCCATCGACCTCCGGATAGAGCAGGTCCAACTGGCGGCTTTTCCGCAACTGGCGGCCAGCCTGGGCCGGGCGGCGGGCACGGTGGAGTTTACCGGCCGCCTCTCGGGGACGCTCAAAGACCCTCACCTGGGCGGGGAGGTCAAAGCCCAGAGCCTGGTGCTGGGCCCCTATCTTTTGGACCGCGCAGCCGGACCGGTGGAATACAGAGGCGGGCGCTTGTACCTCACCGGGCTGCGGCTCCAGCGGGGCCAGGAAGAGTACACCCTGAATGGGGAGCTGGCCCTTCAGCCGGACCCGGCCTTCGAAGTCAAGGTGGAGTTCAGGCGAGCCAGGCTTTCGGAGTTGCTCAAGATCGCCGATCAACGGCCCCCGGCGGGGGTGGAAGCGCTCTGCGACGGCACCGCCTGGCTGACCGGGCGCGCCTCCCACCCCCGGGTGAGGGTGAACCTGCTGGCGGCGGAGGGGCGCCGGGGGGAAGGGGACCTGACCGCTGCCCTGGCTATGGAGATGGAGGGCGAGCGCGTCTCCCTGGAGAGGTTCTTAGTGGTGCAAAAGGGGGGAGGGAGCCTTTCGGCCCGCGGAACTTGGAGTACCGCCGGCGCACTGGATCTTTCCGTCGCCGCAGAGTCCTTTGCGGTAGAGTCCGTGCTGAGGATGTGGGACCCTGCTTTCCCGCTCGAGGGGAAGTTGAGCGGACAGGCTAGGATCACGGGGTCGGCGGTCTCCCCCTGCCTGGAGGGCTCCTTCGACCTGGAGGACGGGCGCATGGGTGAGGTCCCCTTCCAGCGCGCGGAGGGGACGGTGCGCCTGGCGGAGGGAGCGGTGGAGCTGGAAGGGCTACAGGTGGCTGCGGACGGCCAGCTCCTCCAGGTGGAGGGGAGGATTCCTCTTCCCCCCGCACTGGCGGAGCGCCTGAGCGTCGCCGCCGGGGCGGCGGCTACACCGGTGGATTTGACCGTCTCGCTGCCGCGGGGGAGCTTGAAGATCCTCAATTTGGCCTGGGGGCGCCAGGCCATTCAGGAGGGGCGCGGTGCCCTGAACCTGCGCCTAATCGGCCCTTGGGATGAGGTGGGGGTCTACGGCGCTTTCCAGTTCGAGCAGCTCTCTCTCTCCGCCCCTCCTTTTACGGTGGCGGAGGGGGAAGGGCGCCTGCTCTTCCGCGGCCACCAGGTGGTGATCGAGCGCGCCAGCGCGCAGGTAAACGAGGGTACGGCTGCCGGGAGGGGCATCCTGACCCTGAGAGGCCTGGCGGTGCAGGAGGTGGACCTGTACCTCCAGGCCGAGGATCTGCACTACTCCGATTCCTTCCTGGACGGCCTGATCGATGCCGATCTCTCCCTGCGCGGGCCGGCGAACCTCCCTCTCTTGCAGGGAAGGGTGCAGCTGGCCAGGACCACCCTTAACCTGGGCGGCCACCTGGGAGGGGGCCACTCTCCGCTCGACGCCGCTCTGGACGTGGAATTGACCAATGCCGACGACGTCCGGATCGTGGGCGGCGAGAGCGTGGATGTGCGGGCCTACGGCCGGCTGAAGATCGGCGGGACCCTCAGGGAGCCCACCCTAGCGGGGCGGGCGGAGGCCACCCGCGGCGTCATCGTCTATTTGGGCACCGTCTTCCGGGTGAGCGAGGGTTCGGCGGTCTTTACCTCGCTGCACGGCATAAATCCTCAGCTGGAAGTCAAGGCTCAGGCCAGGGCGGAGGATGCCCTCATCGGCTTGCGCATCTCCGGCCAGGTGCCGGAGCTCGACCTGCAGCTCTCTTCCGACCCTCCGCTTTCGGAGGAGGAGATTCTGGAGCGGTTGGCTCTGACGGGGAGGATCTCCCGCCTGCTCCGGGGCGGCGAGGCGGGGGAGGTCACCGGCCAGGAGATGCTGAGCCTCCTGGATGAGGAGATCCGCGGCACCGTCTTTAAAGGGTTGGAGCATGCGGTGCGGGATGTGCTTCAGTTGGACGAATTCAGGCTGGAGCGGGGCTTTGCCGAGGAGCAGGTGCAGATGCAGTTCGGCAAGTACCTGGTCGACGACCTGTACGTCACCTACAGCCGCAGTTTAAACCTGGAAAAACCAGACGAGTCCTTGCGCTTCGAATACCGCTTGAAGCCGGGAGTGGTCTTCACCAGCGGATTCGACAGCCGGGGTGAGGTCTGGCTGGGTTTGGAGGGCAAGCTCAGGTTCTAATCCCAAGTGGTGGCCGCTCTGTCACGAATTGTTGTGGGAGAGCGGAAGGAATTGCCCTGGAACAGTCGAAGAACTCCAACGGTGGGGCTTATGCTCAAGGAATACCTAGAAGCGCTGCGACAGGTGAAGCCCCTGGTTCCAGAGGAGGAGCAGGAGCTGTGGTCGCGCTATAAAGAAGAGGGCGACCTGGAGGCCCGGCGCCTCCTGATCGAGTTCTATCAGTCCCTGGTGCTCAAGCTGGTGGCGTCCCGCAACTACGGCTTGGAAGAGCATTTTGTGCTGGATCTGATCCAGGAAGGGACTGTCGGGCTGATTGAAGCGGTGGAGCGGTTTGACCACCGGCGCGGGGTTCCGTTTAGCGCCTACGCCCGCCGGTGGATCCGCGGCTACATCCTGGACTACCTCCGGGAGGTCCGCGGAGAACCGGCTCCCCTCTCCTGGGAGGAGTCTTCACCGGCCTGGGCAGGCGAGCTGGCGGTGGGCGGCGAGGGCTATACCTCCGAGCCGCAGGAGCAGTTGGAGAGGTGGGAACTCAGGCGTACCCTGGCCCGGCTGGTGCATCGCCTGCCGGAGAAGGAGCAGGCGGTGGTCAACGGCGTCTATGTAGCCGAGCAGGAGCCTTCCCGCATTGCTTCCCAGCTCAACATTACCACCTCATACCTCTACCGGCTCCAGCGCAGGGCCATTCGGCGCCTGCGCGGCATGCTGGCTCGGGAGCTGCCTGATCTGGCACGGGTGTAAAGGAGGGTGGAGCGATGGGTGAAAAGCACGGGGTGGTGCGGCATCTGCGCTTTGCCAGGCAGTGGCTGGAGCAGGCCGAGCAGGAGTTCAGCAAAGATAATCCGGTGCGGGGCGAGTTGACCCTCTCCCTGGTTCTGGGGGAGGTGCGCCGCGCTTGGGAGATGAGCCGGCAGGGCAGGTCCGTGCGCCGGCAGGCCTGGGCTTTGCCCGGCAGGGCGGACGCCCGGCCCCGGGGGCGCCTCTTCCGGGCGGCGGCCTGGGGGGGCGGTCTTCTGGCGGTGGCCCTGGCGGTGCTCGGGTGGCTGGCCCAGCCGGCTGCGGCCCCGGTTTTGCCGACCCCCGTGGCGGCCGTGACTCCTGCTCCTGCAGCGCCGGCGCCGCGGGAGCAGCCTCCGGCCCCTGCTCCGCGGCCCAAGGCAGTGGCGGCTGTACGGCCGGTGGGGGCTGAGGCCGTGCCGACCGCGCCCCTCGCTGCCTCCACCGCTGCCGGAGGCGGAGAATTGAGTGCGGCCGAGGAGGTTAAAGGGGCGGACGGGGTGACCGGTGGCGGCCCGACCCCGGCGCTCGCGGAGCCTGTGGCGCCGGCCGCGGCTGCTCCGGCGGCGGCCGATCCGGCAGCCGCCGCAGCCGAGGCTGACCGGCCGGCTCCCCAGATCGAGTTAGATCTCAACCAGCTGGTCAAACTGGCCTCTGATTCTTTGCGCGGCTCAGCCGGACACCCGTAGCCCGGCAGGGAGCTCGCCCCGCCACAGGGCAGGGCCAGGCCGACCCGGCCAATCTTTTTTAATTGAGGAGGAGAGCCCGTGAACTACTTGCAGCAGCGCATGCGGACTGTCGCAGCACCAAGCGTCTTGTTGCTCGCGGTAGCCGGTCTGTTTCTTTTGGGGTGGGGTGTCCCGCCCGCGCGGGGAGCCAACCCCATAGCGACCGAAATCGCCGTGGAAGGAAATCACTACGTACCGGCGGACGTCATCCTGGAGGCGGTCAAGGAGACCAAGGTCGGGCAGCCGGTGAGCGAGGAAGCGCTGAAGAAGGACCTGCAGGCCATCCACGATCTGGGCTATTTCTTTGACGTCCGGGCCCGGCTGAGCGAGCAGCCGGGCGGAGCCAAGGTGGTCTTCGCGGTGGTGGAGAATCCCATCGTCAAGGGCATCGAGATCACCGGCGGCTCCCTCTTCCCGGTCGAGCAGCTCAAGGGGGAACTGGGCATTGCCGTAGGGGAGATCCTCAACCTCAACAAGCTCCAGGAAGGGTTGAAGCGCTTTCTGGACAAGGGCTTTCAAGAGTACGGGATCCCGGCCCGGATCAAAGACGTGGCCATTACCGACGCGGGGATCGTGAAGATCGTCTTGGCGGAGACCCGCGTGGGCAAGATCGAGATCACCGGCAACCAAAAGACCAAGGACTACGTGATCCGGCGGGAGATCAGGACCCGACCCGGGGAGGTCCTGGACCTGAAGAAGCTCCAGGCGGACCTGCGCCGCGTGGCCAACCTGGGTTTCTTTGATGAGGTCTCCCGCAAGTTCAGCGAGACGAGCGACCCCGACGTCACCGACCTCACCATCGAGGTGAAGGAGCGCAAGACAGGCACGGCGGCCGCCGGCGCCGGCTGGAGCTCCAGCGATGGCCTGGTGGGTTACCTGGAGGTGGCGGACGAAAACTTCCTGGGCCGCGGCCAGCGGGTCAACGTGCGCTGGGAATTTGGAAAGAACAAGAACACCTGGGAACTGGGGTTCTTTGAGCCCTACCTGGACGACCGGGGGACCTTCGGCGGGTTCAATCTCTACAACCGGCGGCTGCTCAATCGGGTGGACGAGTACGGAAACACGTACAACCAATACGAAGCGGGGGGCGACGTCACCTTGGGGCGGCGGCTGGACGACTTCACCCGGGTCTCCGGGCGCCTGACCGTGGAGGATACCAGGTACGAGGGCTACGTGAACCCGGACTTTCAGTACGGCAAGACCCGCAGCTTGACCTTCTCCGTGGTCAACGACACCCGGGACTTCATCCTGCGCCCCACCTCCGGCGGCCGGCGCTCGGTCTCGGCGGAGTTTGCCCCTCAGTTTCTGGGCAGCGACTGGATCTTCAACAAATACGAGGTGGACCTCAGCCAGTACTACAAGGCGGGGTGGGCCGGCCAGACGGTGGCCCTGCACCTCGACGCCGGTCTCATCACCGGCGAGTCGGTGCCGCCCCATGAGCTCTTCTCCGTGGGCGGATCCGATACCCTCCGGGGGTATCCCCTCAACTACTTCGTCGGGGACAAGAAGCTGGTCTTGAACGCGGAGTACCGCTTCTGGATCGTCCAAAACTTGCAGGGAGCGGTCTTTTTCGACCTGGGCAAAGCTTGGAAGAGGGACGAGCCCCTGCGCCTGGACGAGATGGTCTCCAACTTCGGCCTCGGGGTGCGCGTGGATACGCCGGTGGGCGTGATCAGGATCGACCACGGCTTTGGCGCACCGGGGCGCCAGGCCCAGACCTACTTCAGCTTTGGGCAGGCCTTTTAGGGAGGGTAAACCTCAGTGCCTGGACTCCTCCGCGCATGGGCCAGGGCCACCCGGCGACGGATAGGGGCCTTCCTCCTCGCCGGGTTCCTTGTCGCTGCACCTGCCGCCCGGGCGGCAGAGGCTGGGGAAACGGCGCCGGAGCCTCCGCGCGTGCAGTCTGTGGCGGTGCGGGTGCTGGCCGAAGACGGGCTGCCCCGCTTTGGCCTCCTGGAACGCATAGAAAGCAGCCTGCGGGTGGTGGGGGAGGCCGTCCTCTTGAACCAGAAGGTGGACGACGTCCAGTACCTGCGGGGGCCGTTGGAGAGAGCCATTCAGGAGGTCTTTACCCGCGTCTTGAGCGGGTTTGAAGTTCAGACCGTCCGCCTGGAGCCCGGCCGCACGGCCCTCCTGACCATTCAGTTAAAGCCGCGGGGGCCGCGGGTGCGGAAAGTAGAGCTGCAGGTGCAGGTCGACGGACTCCATCCCAGGCTACAGGCGGCTTTGGACCGCGAGCTGGCCGCCCTCCAGGGACAGGTGGAGGAGTTGGTGGTGGGGGCGCCGGTGGAGGCTATGGAATGGGCCCGTTTTGCCTTGGCTCCCCTGGTGGAAGGAGTAGCGGCCAAGGCCTTGCCCGGCTACCGCGCGGCTGTGGCCGGCGAGTGGGGGGAAGAGGTGAAGCTCCGGGTCAGGCTGACCCCGGACCCGCCGGTGGTACAGCGGGTGAGGGTTCTCCTGCGCTCCTCCACCCTGCCCGGGGTAGTGGTGCACAGCCTCCAGCCCCAAATTGAGGAGCAGGCCCGGCTGCTGGAGGGGATTCCAGTGCCGCTGCTAGAGCGCTATCGCCGGAACCTGGCGGCGGCCCTGGAGCAGTATATTGAAGAGAAAGCGGGGGTGGGCCGCTACGGCCTCAGGGCCAAGGTGCAAATCAACCCTGCTCCGGAAGCGGCCCTGGAGCTGGACTTGGATTCCACGGCCTTTCGCTTCTCTCTCCTGGCGGTGCTGAATATCGGCCAGAGCGCCCCGGACCCCTCCCTGGAAGGGCACCTGGGCTGGCGGGTCGGGGAGAGGGGCGAGGCCTTTCTGGCCAACCGAACCATCCTCAACCACCTCCACGCGGAGTGGCAGGTGGGAGCGGGCTGGGAATTTCCGCCCACCACCAGGCTGGACCTCAGCTACGACCCGGCCGCCCGGCTTTCCCGGCTGGAGATCAGGCACCGGCTGGGTCCCCGCGAGACCTTACACATCAGCACCGGCTTGGGCGGGGTGGCCGTCGGCGGGGCGGCGGATGGCTCCGGATCTTTCGCCGGCCGCGGTATGGAGGTGGGGATAGAGGTGAGAATGAACGAGTTCATGGCGGTGGAGCTGGTGGGCGACGACCGGGCCCGCTTTTGGCTGAGGGTACAGGGAAATCTTTAGTGCCGTATAATGGTACCGTTGGCGGTCAGTAAAATTTTGGGGGAGTGAAGCGATGTTGAAACTCAATGAGCGAAGGCAGTTCATCCTGGCGCTGGCTGCGGTGTCGGCGGTGGCCCTGGTGGTCTCGTTGGCGGCCAGCCTTTCGGTTACTCGGGCGGACAAGCTGTCCCAGGTGGGCGTGGTAGACACGATGCGCCTGCT
The DNA here is from genome assembly GCA_029961005.1 of Bacillota bacterium. Taxonomy (GTDB): domain Bacteria; phylum Bacillota; class UBA5301; order JASBVW01; family JASBVW01; genus JASBVW01. The sequence continues at coordinate 16,415 of JASBVW010000001.1, read as the reverse complement.
CAACGAATTCCCGGCCATGAAAGAGGTGCAGGCCAGCCTGGAGCAGGAGACCGCGCGCCTGCAGAAAGAATACGACGAAAAGTCCAAGAACCTGAGCCAGGAGGAGAAGGTGAAGCTGTTTCAGCAGTACCAGGCCGGGCTGGACGCCCAGAAGGAGGCCCTCTTGCGCCAGGCCCGCCAGAAGATCCTCGCCACCATCGAAGCGGTGGCTCGCCAGGAAGGGCTGGCAGTGGTGATGGACCAGCAGGCGGTGCTTTACGGAGGGAAGGACATCACCGAGCTGGTCTTGCAGCGGGCCCAGGCGGAAGGAAAGAAGGCGGAGGAGAAGAAATAGGCTGCGCGGCAGACTTGGTTGAGGTCGGGTGGGTAAGATGAGGCACTGGATGGCGCCCGCTCTGTTGCTGGTGGCGGGGGCGGCTTCGGCCCTGGGTTGGTACGGCGGCCAGGCCCTGCGGCTCCATGCGGGGCAATTCGCAGAGGGGCGGGTGGCGGTGGTGGAGGTTTCACGGGCCTTGCAGGCCCACCCCCGCTGGCCCGAGCTGGCCTTTTTACGGGTGCAGGCCGAGCAGGAAGAGCGCGCGCAGGAGGCCCATGCCGCGGCGGTGCGGGAAGCAGAGGCGCGGGCGGAGGAGCGCGCCCGGCGTGTGCAGGAAGCCGCCCAGCAGGAGCTTTCCCTGCTGCGGGAGCAGGGACGGTTGGGGTTGGAGCAGTGGAGGCAGCAACTCCAGGTAGAGCTGGCCAGCCGCGAGGCCCAGCTTTGGAGCCGCGTCCAGGCCCAGGTGGAGGCCCGGCGGCAAGAGATGGAGGTCGAGCTGGAGCAGGAGGCCAGCTTGCGCCGGTGGCAGCTCAAAGCAGAGCTCCAAAAGTATCAGGAGGAGGTGAACCGCGCCGCGGCGGTTCAGCTCTTGAACCTGCAGCTGCGCCTTGCCCTGGCGGACCTCCAGGAACAGGAGCGGGAGCGCCTGCAGAAGGAAGTGGAGGCTCTGCGGCGGCAGCTCCAGGAGAAGGTGGAGCAGAAGGAGCGGGCTTTGGAGGAGGAATACCGCTCCTGGTGGAAGGAGCAGAGCGAGGCCCAAGAAAAGGACCTCCGCTCTTATGCCGACCGGCTGCAGGCCCGCGCCCGGGAGGAACTGGAGCGGGAGCGGCGGCGGCTGGAGGCCGAGCTGGCAGAGGAAGAAGAGCGGCGGGAAGAGGTCTGGGGGCAGGCGGCCCCCGCCCCGCTGGCGGGGCCTCTTTACAGCCCGGCTCCTGAGCAGGTCGGCCCCGCGCCGTGGTCCCGGCGCGCCGCGGCGCTGGAGGCGGAGCTGCGGGCGGACGTAAAAGCGGCGGCAGCTCAGGCCGCGCGGCGGCGGAAACTCTCCTGCGTCTTGGGTTCCCCGGTGGCAGCCCGGGGGGCTCTCGATATAACCGGAGAGGTCATGGGTATACTAGCTGCTGGGCGGCCATAGAGCTCTTCTGGAGGCAAGAGAGGGCTGTTTTATGGAGAACGCGGGAGTGAAGAGGTGGATGTGGCCGGCTGCGACGGCGGTGCTGGCCGTGCTTTTGTTGGCAGGGCTCCTGGGCTACCTGCCTTTTCAGCGGGTGCGCCTGGGGGTCATCGACATCAGCCGGATCGTCAATGAAAGCGCTCGGGCCAAGCGCTACCAGGAGCAGTTGAACCGGCGTTACGAGGAGCTGGTCTCCGCTCTCAAGCAGGAAAAAGATCCGCAGGAGCTGCAGAGGAAGCGGGAGGCGGCCTACGCCGAGTATCAACGCTTCAAGGAGCAGCTGGAGCAGAAGCTAAACCGGGAGGTGGACGCGGCGGTCAGGCAGGTGGCCAGGCGCCGGAGGCTGACGGCCGTTTTGTTTAAAGAGAGCGTGCGCTACGGCGGAGAGGAGATCACTGACGAGGTCATCTCCCTGCTTAAGTAGCGAGGCCGCCCTGGGGGAGGGCAGAAAGATGCAGCGCGCAGAGGGCAGGTCCGGAGAACCGAGGAAGCTCACCGAGCTGGCTACCCTGGCGGAGGGGGAGCTGGTGGGGGATCCCTATCTGACCATTAGAGGGGTGGCGCCCCTGGCTGAGGCGGGGCCGGCGGAGATCACCTTTGCCGCCGATCTGCGGCGGGCGAGGGAGGCGCTCGCCGGGGGCGCGGGGGCGGTTATCCTGGCCCGCAGCGACTACGCCGCGTTACAAAAGGAGGCCGAGGCGGCCGGCCGGCCGAGGGTGACGGAGAAGTCCCTGCTTTTGGTGGACAACCCTCGCCTGGCCTTTGCCCGGGTTTTGGCGGCCTTTGCCCCGCCCCCGCCCGTGGCGGTGGGCGTTCACCCTACGGCGGTGATCAGCCCGCGGGCCCGGCTGGGGAAAGAGGTGGCCATCGGTGCCCACGTGGTGATTGAGGCGGAAGCCGAGGTGGGAGACGGGGTGGTCATCTACCCGGGGGTCTACCTCGGGCCGGGGGTGCGCGTGGGGGCGGGGAGCGTCATTCACGCCAACGCCGTGCTGTGCGAGGGCGTGCGGGTGGGGCGCAACGTCATCATCCACGCCGGGGCCGTCCTGGGGGCGGACGGTTTTGGCTTTGTCACCGTGGAGGGGAAGCACCGCAAAGTCCCCCAGATCGGGACGGTAGTGGTGGAGGACGACGTGGAGATCGGCGCCAACACCACCATCGACCGGGCCACCTGCGGCGCCACCCGCATCGGCCGGGGCACCAAGATCGATAACTTAGTCCAGATCGGGCACAACGTCCAAGTGGGGGAGGACTGCCTCCTCGTGGCCCAGTGCGGCTTGGCCGGCAGCGCGCGCCTGGGAGACCGGGTCATCCTGGCCGGCCAGGCCGGGGTGGCGGACCACCTGGAAATAGGGGACGACTGCGTAGTGGCGGCAGCCAGCGTGGTGGCCTCCAGCTTGCCGCCGGGGTCCCACGTCTTCGGCATTCCCGCCCGACCGCACGCCGAGGAGATGCGGATCAAGGCCGCCTCCGCCCGCCTGCCGGAGTTATGGAAGGAGCTGCGCCAGCTGCGCAAACGCCTGGAGGAACTGGAGAAGGCGAGCAGAGGTACATGAAATTACATGGCCGAGCCTTCCAGGGCCCGTGCTATAATGGGAAACGGGTGGGAGGAGCATGGGCATACCGTGGGGCGACGGCCTCTTGTTATTTCGGGACGGATTTCGGCGCGACGTGGCAGTAGCCGTTCTGCTGACTATCCTCCTCGGGATTGCAGTGGCTGCAGGCGTGGCCTGGGCCACCGACGCCTACTTCGGCGAGACGGTGACCGGCCTTTTGGGCGAGGCGGGCGAGTACGACCTGATCGTCCAGGTGCGGGAAGAAGCCAAAGGGGCGGCCCGCGCCGAGATGGGCCGCGTGCTGCGCCAGTTGCCGGGAGCTAAGGTAAAAGAAGGCCTTGCCATCGCGGGCAAAGTCAACTTCTTTGTGGCTCTGCCGGCAGAACTCCGCACCAGGCGCGTCTTTGAGAGCATCGGCACCTACTTCAACGGCCTTCCCGGTTATGCCGGCTATACCTTCATCATTGAACCCAGCCTCACCGTGCGCGGCGTCCCCGCCGGCGCCCAGCCCCTCCTCTTGCCCCAGATTGAAGACCTCCCGGGGGTTGACTTTGCCTTCCGCCACGGGGAGAGCATTACCGCCGTCTTGAAGGACGCCGGGGCCACCAGCAGCGTTAACGCCTCGCTGCGGCGGCTCCTGCGCCGTTACCAGGTGGTGGAGGTGCGCCTGCCCCTGGGCTATCAGACAGAGGACCTTCCCGCTTTGAGCGAGCGCATCGTAAACCGGCTGCGGGACCAGTTCCATCCCCGGACGGCCGTGGACATCACCGGGGGTGAGGGAGGGGATGACTTTCAGGCCTTTGTCTCTACCCTCGCGGAGGTGCGTCGCTTCTTAGAGGGCTACGCCTCCCGCGTTACCGTGCGGCTGCAGGGTTGGGAGCCGCTCCGGCCGGGAGACGAGGTGGTAGCCCAGGGGTCTTCGTCAGTTCCGCCCGTAGTGGGAGAGCGGGTGCGCTCCGATCACCTGCGGGTGCGCATCCAGGCGGTAGAGGGGCAGACCGCCCGCGGCCTGGTGGTGGAGGGCGATCCCGCCCCTTATTTGCAGTCCGGTGCCGGCCTGGATCAGGCGGCCCTGACGGCCTATCGCGTGGTCAAAGGCGATGAGATCGGGCCCCAGGTGGGCCTGATCAGGGTGGAGAACGAGCGCTGGCGCATCATCCGCAACCTGGAAGAGAGCCTGCGCATGGTGGAGCAGCTCCACGGCCTGGCGGCCGAGGCGCGGGGGGCTTCCGAGGAGGTCTTGGCCGCCCTGGAGGCCTATGACCGGACGAGGGAAGAACTCCGGCAGGCGCAGGAGGTCCTCCAGCAAGTCAACGCCGGCCTGGAGGGGCCGCTGGCCCAGATCAGACAGTCCGACGTGGATCGTTTGGTGGCCGAGCTCAACCGGGTCAGCACCTCCATCGGCAGCCTCATCTCCCAGGTGGAAGGGGTAGGGGCCGCGCCCGCCCCGGGCCAGAGCGAGCTCTCCTCCGTCTTGAATCGCCTGAACCCGGTGGTACAGATCCTGGCCGGTTTTCGGAAGCAGATCGACCTCTTTGTAGTGGAACTGCAGGGCTTCTCCCGCCTCAGCCGTTCCACGGGGGTAGTCAGGGAACTTTTGGGGCAGATGGAGCAGGCCGCCGGATCTACTCTGGAAGCCATGCAGGGAGTGGATACCGCCACTCTCCGCCTGCAGCTCACTTCTGTGCTGGAGCGGCTGGAGGCCCTGGAACAGTTGGACGTGGCTGCCCTGAAGGCGCAGCTGGAAGAGATCAAGGCTGCCCTTCCCGACCTGCGGGATGAGGAGATCGGCCGTTCCGTGCGGCTGATCGACCAGTACATCGGGGGAGAGACCCTCCCCGGGCAGAGCCTCTCCCTCCTTTTGGACCGAGACCTGGAGCCTGCGGCGCTGAAGGCGGCCATCGGCCGGGAGGTCAAAAGCGACCGGGTCTCGCTCTTTGCCCTGCCGGTGGGCAGCGTGGAACCTGACGTGCGAGGGACCGTGCTGCACCTGCTCAACAGCGTGCGGGGCACCATCGCCGGGCTGGTGGCGCTGGTTTTCACCTTCCTGGTGCTCCTCCTGGACCACTCTACCGTCATCTCCGCTCTGCGCCGGCTCTCCGAGCGGCGGTGCCGCGGGGCCAACCGCCGGTGGTGGCAGTGGCGTCCGGACGCCTCCTGGCTGTACGGGCCGTTGGCCGGCGCGGCCATCTTTACCGGCGTCTACCTGGGGAGCGGCGGAAGGTTGCCGCTTTTGCCGGCCTGGGGGGCGGTCCCGGTAGGGCTGGCCCTGGGGCTTTTGACCAGCCTCTTGGCCGAGCGGGTCAGTCCGGTGCGGGACGAGCAGATCCTGGCCGGAGAGGCTGTAGGGCTTACCTACGCCCAGGTCATGAGGGAGATTGTCATCCCGGCCGGCCGCCCCGGGATCCTGCAGTGGCTGAACCGCCGACGGCAAAAGTTTAAGTAAGAGCGGCCAGGGGGGAGAAGAGTGCGAGTCGAAGTCAAGGGCTTGAAGAAGCGCTACGGGCGGACGGTGGCCCTGAACGGCGTCGACCTGAAGGTGGAGGAGGGGGAGATCGCCGTCATCATGGGCCCCAGCGGGTGTGGCAAGTCCACCCTCATCCGGTGCATCAACCGGCTGGTGGAAGCGGACGAGGGGGAGATCCTGGTCGGAGGGCAAGACGTGAGGCGGATGAGCCCGACTGAGCTCCTGCGCCTGCGCCGGCGCGTGGGGTTTGTCTTCCAACACTTCAACCTGGTGGAGCGCTTGACCGTCCTGGAGAACGTCATCTTGGGCCTGGTGCTGAGCGGGGTGAAGCGCAGTGAGGCGGAGCAGCGCGGGGCGGAGGCCCTGCGGCGGGTAGGCATGGCCCGCCACCTCTACCGGTATCCGCACCAGCTCAGCGGCGGAGAGCAGCAGCGCGTGGGAATCGCCAGGGCCCTGGCCCAGCAGCCGGAGTTGATGCTGTGGGATGAGCCCACCGCCTCGCTGGACCCCATCATGGTGCGCGAGGTACTGGATGTGATGCAGGAACTGACGGCCACCAGCCACCCCACCATGCTCATCGTCACCCATGAGGTGCCCTTTGCCCTGCGGGCGGCCGACCGCCTGGTCCTTTTGGACCGGGGCCGGGTGGTGGAGGAGGGGCCGCCTTCGCTCGTGATGGCCAGGCCCCGCTCGGAATTGGGCCGGCGCTACCGCGACCTCTGGCAGGCCCACCTGGCCGACCTCAGCCAGCAGGAGATCGCGGGGCAGAAGAGAACCATATCGGCATGCAGGAGAAAGCTGGCACAGGCGGGGAGTTAGTCCCTCCCGAAGGAGGCCGGCGCCAGCGCACGGTGGCGCGGCCTGTGGCTTTGGAGGGCGTGGGCCTGCACACGGGCCTGCCGGCGCGGATGAAGATCCTCCCGGCCGGGGCGGGAGAGGGGATCCTTTTTTGCCGGACGGACCGGCCGGAGAAACCTCCCGTCCCCGCCGATCCGGAGCACCTGGTCGCCGGCCGCCGCTGCACCGCTCTGGGTTGGGGTACTGAGGAGGCCGTGCAGACGGTGGAGCACCTCTTGGCGGCTCTGCGCGGCCTGGAGGTGGACAACGCCCGGGTGGAGCTGGATGGGCCGGAGGTCCCGGCAGGGGACGGCAGTGCCGCCGTCTACGTGCGCCTGCTCGAGGAGGATGGCCTGGTGGAGCTGCCGGAGCCGCGGCGCTGGCTCCGGCTCCGGCAGCCCCTGGCCGTGAGCGCCGGGGAAGCTCACCTGGTGGCCCTGCCGGCGGAGGAGCTGCGAGTCACCTATGTCTTCGTCAGCTCCCATCCCGCTGTGGGCACCCAGTATGCCGATTGGCGCATTGATCCGGAGACTTTTCGGCGCGAGATCGCCCCTGCCCGCACCGTCGGGTTTCTGGAAGAAGTGGAAGCCCTGCGGCGCCAGGGGCTGGCCCGGGGAGCCACTGCCGAGCTGGCGGTGGTGATCGGCCCCCGGGGCTACCTGGGCCCGCTGCGCTTCCCCGACGAGGTGGCCCGCCATAAGGTTCTGGATGTGGTGGGCGATCTGGCCCTGGCGGGGTTCCTGCGCGCCCACGTCATTGCCTTGCGCTCCGGCCACGCTCTGAATGCGGCTCTGGCCCGAAAGATCAGGGAAGGGCTCCAGAGCGGGGCGGTCCGGGAAGAAGGCGGGGGCGGGGAAGGGGAAAGCTAAAACTGCCCACCGGGAGGAAAAGGGGAAGGGAGGAAGTGGAAGCGTGTTCGACGTGAGGAGGATTCAAGAGATTCTGCCGCACCGTTACCCCTTTTTGCTGATTGACCGCGTGCTGGAGGTGGTCTCCGGGCAGCGGGCCGTGGCGTTAAAGAACGTCACCATCAACGAACCTTTCTTTGTCGGCCATTATCCGGACTATCCGGTCATGCCCGGGGTGCTCCTGGTGGAAGCCATGGCCCAGACGGCCGGGATCGCCCTCTACGACCAGGAGTGGGCGCGGGGCAAAATGCCCCTCTTAGCCGGGGTGGAGAAGGCGCGGTTTCGCAAAAAGGTGGTGCCGGGCGACCAGGTGAGGCTCGAGGCCACGATCCTCCGGGCGGCCCGGGGTGTGGCCAAGGCGGCGGCGCAGGCCCGGGTGGGCGAGGACGTGGTGGCCGAGGCCGAGCTGCTCTTCGCCTATGCTTGACCGCGCCAGAAAACGTGCAGAAGCAGGAATAGGATCGCCATCCTTGCTGATTCAGCCCTATGAGCGCTTTTGGACGGGAATGGTGGCGGATAGGTGGTCGTTTTAAAAAGAGCGGCAAGGATAATTATACAGAAGAAAATTGCCGGTAGGAGTTGAGGCTTAGTATGAAACAGGAATCAAAGGTCGTGCCCATCCGCTGCCAGATTCATGAGACCGCTGTGGTGCACCCGGAGGCGCGCCTGGGCGTGGGAGTGATCATCGGCCCCTATGCCGTGGTGGAAAAGGACGTGGAGATCGGAGACGGGACGGTGATCGGACCCCACGCCGTGATTGGGCGCTGGACGGTGATCGGGCGCCACAATCGAATCGGAGCCGGTGCCGCACTGGGCGGCGATCCCCAGCACTTGGGCTTCAAAGGAGAAGGCTGCTTCCTGCGCATTGGCGATTACAACGTGATTAGGGAGTATGCCTCGCTGAGCCGGGGCACGGAGGGCGGGCGCGGCGAGACCAGGATCGGGAATCACACCATGATCATGGCCTACGCCCACGTGGGGCACGATTGCGTGGTGGGCGACCACGTGGTCCTGGTGAACAACGTAGCCCTGGGCGGTCACGTGGTGGTGGAGGATCAAGCCGTCATCGGGGGGATGTCAGGCGTACACCAGTTCTGCCGCATAGGGAGGATGGCCATGGTGGGGGCCATGAGCAAGGTAACGAAGGACGTCTTACCCTTCACCATGGTGGACGGGCGGCCGGCCAAAGCGGTGGGGCTCAATGTGGTGGGCTTGCGCCGCAACGGCATCCCGCGGGAGGTGCGCAGTGAGCTGAAGAAGGCTTACCGCGCCCTGTACCGCTCGGAGTGGAACGTCTCCCAGGCGGCCAGCTACATCGAGGCGGAGCTGGTGCTCTATCCGGAGATTCAACACCTGTTGGATTTTCTGCGCAAGGCCGAGCGCGGCATTTGCGCCGCCCGCTCGGACCGCGCCGAGCCGCCTACCGGCGAGGAGAGGGAATTTTAGGGCTCAGGGAAAGGGGAACAGCCCGCGGTGTCGAAGAAGAAGTGTATCTTCGAACGGCGGGCTGTCAAGTGTATAGGGTAGGGAGAGCCGAAGGGGAGGGCGGCCTCCGGAGACCGCCGGCGGCTCTTTCTTTTCATTGGAGGTTGGAGAGTGGAGACCATTGGCATCGTAGCGGGGGCGGGGCGCCTTCCCGTGGCCTTTGGGCGCGCGGCGCGGGAGCAAGGGCTGCGCACGGTAGTAGTCAATCTGGCCCCCCATCCCGATCCGGAGCTGGCGCGGGTGGCTGACGAACTCTACTCCCTGCCGGCCGGCTTCTTGGACCGGATTATCCGGACGCTGCAGGATGCCGGCGCGGCCGACCTGGTCCTGGTAGGCAAAGTGAGTAAAGAGCTGCTCTATCAGGGCCAGGAGCTGGACTGGCGCTTTCAGCGCCTTTTAGAACGGATCTCCGACCGCAACGACGATTCCCTGCTCCGGGCGCTGGTGGAGGAGTTCGAGCGGGAAGGGTTGCGGGTGCACCAGCAGACCCTGCTCATCGGCTCCTTGCTGCCGGGGGCCGGGGTCCTCTCCCGCCGCTCCCCCGACCTGCGGGAGCGGGAGGACATGCGCTTTGGCTTTGAGCGAGCCAAGGCCGTAGCAGGGTTGGATATCGGGCAGACCGTGGTGGTCAAAGAGAAGGCCGTCCTCGCCGTGGAGGCCATCGAAGGCACGGACGCCGCTATCCGGCGGGGCGGCACCCTGGGGCGGGGCGGCGCGGTGGTGGTGAAGGTCAGCAAGCCCAACCAGGACCTCCGCTTTGACATCCCCACCGTAGGGCTCTCCACCATTCGGACGATGATCGAGGTGGGCGCCTCCGCTCTGGGTATCGAGGCTGGAAAGACCTTTTTGCTGGACCGCGAAGAGACCCTGCGGTGTGCAGACGAGGCGGGGATAGCGGTGGAAGCCTTATGAACAACCGGGCTCTGCACATCATGATCTCAGCCGGCGAGACCTCGGGCGACCTGCACGGCGCCTATCTGGCCCGCGCCCTGCGGGAGTTGGTGCCGGAGGTGCAACTCTTTGGCATGGGCGGGCCGCAGATGCGGCAGGCAGGGGTGGAACTGCTCTTCGATCCGACGTCTCTCAGCACGGTTGGTTTCTGGGAGGCCCTGCGCAGCTACAGGGCCTTAAAGTCCGCTTTGGCGCTCCTGGAAAGGGCCCTGGCCCAGAACCGCCCCGATGTGCTGGTGGTGATCGACTTTCCCGGTTTTCACCTCCGCTTGGCCGAGGCGGCGAAGAAGATGGGCGTCCCGGTAGTTTACTACTTTAGCCCCTCGGCCTGGGCCTGGGGGCGCGGCCGGGCCTTGCAGGTGGCCCGCTCCGTGGCCCTGGTGGCGGCCGTCTTCCCCTTTGAAGCCGAGGTTTATCGCCAGGCGGGGGCGGAGGTGAACTTTATCGGCCATCCCCTCCTGGATATAGTGCGCGTGGAGAAGGGGCGAGAGGAGCTGCGCCGAGAGCTGGCGGGAGAATCGTCCCCGGTGGTGGGGCTCTTGCCGGGCAGCCGGAGGCAGGAGATTGAGTTCCTCCTTCCGCCTCTTTTGGGGGCGGCCGAGCGCATCCGGAGGCGCTATCCCGCTGCGGCCTTTCTTCTGCCCCTGGCCAGCAGCATCACCCCGGAGCAGGTGGAGCCCTACCTGCGCCGCCGGGCGGACTTGCCGGTGCGGGTGGTGCAGGGGCGGACCTACGAGGTCATGGCCGCTTGCGACCTGATCCTGGTGGCTTCCGGCACGGCCACTCTGGAAGCGACCTGCCTGGGGACGCCCATGGTGGTGGTCTACCGCCTTTCCTGGCCCACCTACCTTTTGGCGCGGCTTTTGGTGCGCGTACCTTACATCGCCCTGCCTAATATCGTGGCGGGGTGGCGGGTGGTTCCGGAGCTGATTCAGCGCCAGGCCACGCCCGAACGCATCGCGGCCGAAGCCCTCGCCTTGCTGGATTCCCCGCCGCTGCGGGAGGAGATGAGGGAGAGGCTGCACCGGGTGGTAGAGCTCCTGGGACAACCTGGCGCGGTTCGTCGGGCGGCCAAATTGGTGGTGGCGGTGGCCCGGGGGAGGTCTGCCAATGGACGTCCTGATTACGGTCAATAGCCCGGGGGAAGTAGCGGGCTGGTTGAGGCCGGTGCTGCGCGAGCTCAGCTGCCAACTCCCGCGAGCCCGGCGCATTGTGGTCCTTCCCCCCTGTGCCTTTGCCAGCGGCAGGGAAGAGGAAGTGGTAGCCTCCCTGCCCGGAGTGGACCTGGTGTGGGGCAACAGGGATTACCTGCGCCTGGCCTTGCTGGGGCGCCGCCCGGCCGGCTTTGTCCCGGACCGGCGCGGCGTAGTCCTCTTCCTGGGAGGAGACCTGGCCCACGCCGTGCTGCTGGGCCGCCGGCTGCACTGGCCCGTGCTGGCGTATACGGAAGGGCAGGTCCACTGGCGGCGCTCTTTTGCCTGTTTTTTGGTCCCCAACCGCCAGGTGCAGGAGCTGGTGCTCCGGCGGGGCGTGCCGCCGGAACGGGTCAAGGTGATCGGCAACCTGATCCGAGAGGCCGTCCAGCCTACCCGCCCTCCCGGTGAGGTGGCGCAGGTGTTGGGGCTGGGGCCGGGGCCGCGCCTCCTGATCCTCCCGGGCAGTCGCCCGGTGGAGTTTCGGTACTTGGCGGCTTTTTTTGTGCGGGTGGCACAGCTTCTGGCCGCAGCTCGCCCCGAGGTGGAGATCATCTGGAGCCTTTCGCCTTTTCTCCGGGCGGAGGAGTTCCTTCAAGCCCTGGGCCGGCCCCGGCCGGAGACCGGGGGAGCGCCCGGCGAAGCCGCAGAGGTCTCCGGCCCCTGGGAAACCTGGGGACCCGGGGTGCGGGCGTGGCGGCTGCATCCGGCCGGCCAGGCCGGGCCGCTCTGGTGGGCTCTGCAAGGGCTGCAATACGACCTGATGGCGGAGGCCCACCTGGCTCTGACTGTTCCGGGTACCAATACCCTAGAGATGGCGGTGGCGGGGTTGCCCATGCTCGTCCTTTTGCCCCTGAACAAGCCGGAGGAGATCCCGGTGGAGGGCATTTTAGAGTACGTAGGGCGCCTGCCGGGGCTCGGGAGATGGCTGAAGCGCCGGGCGGTCTTAGCCCTGGCGCGCCGGATGTCCTTTGTCTCCTGGCCCAATCGGCTGGCGGGGCGGATGCTGGTCCCCGAGCTGAAAGGGGTTTTAACCCCGGAAGAGGTGGCCGAGGCGGCCCTGGCCCTCCTGGCTGACGCCGAGGAGAGGGCCCGCCTTTCGGCGGAGCTGCGCTCCCTGGCGGGGGAGCCGGGAGCAGCCCGACGCCTGGTGGAGGCGGTGCGGGAGGTCCTGGAGGAGAGAGCGAGATGGACGGAGAACGGCGGAGCCGCAGACAACTGAGCACCGGCTGGAGACTGTTGCGCTACGCCAAGCCTTACTGGCGGGAAGTGCTTTTGGGCTTTTTGTGCGTGGTGGTGGTCTCCCTGGTCAATCTCTACATGCCCATGCTGGTGGGGCGGGAACTGGTGGATCGGGTCCTCGGGGAGGAAAAGAGCGCCTTCATGCTGAATATCCTTGCAGTAGCGCTGGTGTTCCTCTTCCTAGTCCGGGGGCTCTTCCTCTACGGCCAGGCGTACCTGATGGCCTACGTAGGCCAAAGGATGGTGGTGGACCTCCGCAACGAGATTTATCAGCACCTGCAGCGGCATTCCCTCTCCTTTTACGAGCGGCGCCACACGGGAGAGATGATTGCCCGCATCACCAGCGACACCGCCCTCATCCAAAACAGCGTGACGAACGGTGTCGCGCCCCTGGCCCAGCAGCTTTTGCTCATGAGCGGGGCGTTGGTGGCCATCTTCGTCCTCCACTGGCGCTTGGCCCTGCTGACCCTGGTGGTCTTCCCCGCCATCGCCTACGCGGTCAACCGGGCCGGGAAAGAGATTCGCGCCGTGACCCGGGCGCTCCAGGAGCGGGTGGCCGACCTTACCACCGTGTTGCAGGAGACTTTGAGCGGTATCCGGATCGTCAAGGCTTTTACCATGGAGGAGCACGAGCGCAAGAGGTTTGCCCAGCAGAACGAGGCTAACTTTGCGGCTTCCATGAAGTCGGTGCAAATCACGGCCACCATCGTGCCCCTGGTCGACCTGCTCTTTATCGTGGGTACGGCCTTGGTGCTGTGGTACGGGGGGCACGAAGTGCTGGAGGGGAGGTTGACCCTGGGCGGAATGATGGCCTTCCTGGGGTACCTGGCGGCGGTGGCCTCGCCCGTCACCGGCCTGAGCGGGGCTTATGCCCTGGTCCACCAGGCCTTGGGAGCGGCAGATCGCATCTTTGCCCTTCTGGACACAGAGCCGGACCTGAACGACCTCCCCGGGGCGGTTCCCCTGCCGCGGATTAAAGGGAAGGTGGTCTTCCACCAGGTGGGGTTTGCCTACGAGCCGGGGCGGCCCGTACTGGAGGGCATCAACCTGACGGTGGAGCCCGGCGAGGTGGTGGCCCTGGTGGGGCCCAGCGGGGCGGGCAAGACCACACTGGTCAACCTCATTCCGCGCTTTTACGACCCCACGGAGGGCTGGATCGAGATCGACGGCTTTGACATCCGGCGGGTGCGGTTGCGCACGCTGCGCGCCCAGATTGGCCTAGTGCCGCAGGAGACGGTCCTCTTCGGCCTTACGGTGCGGGAAAATATTGCCTACGGGCGGCCGGACGCCACCGAGGAGGAGATTAAAGCGGCGGCCCGCATGGCCAACGCCCACGACTTCATCATGGCGCTGCCGGAGGGGTATGAAACTCGGGTCAGCGAGGCCGGCATTAGCCTTTCCGGGGGGCAAAGGCAGCGCATTGCCATCGCCCGCGCCCTCCTGCGCGACCCGCGGATCCTCATCCTGGACGAGGCTACCTCGGCCCTGGATCCCGAGTCCGAGCAGTTGGTGCAAGAGGCGCTGGAGCACCTGATGGAAGGGAGGACCACCTTTGTCATAGCGCACCGATTCTCTACGATCCGGAGGGCTCACCGCATCATCGTGATCGAGGGAGGCCGGATTGTGGAGGAAGGGAAGCATGAGGAACTGCTGGCGCGCAAAGGGGCGTACTACCGCCTCCACGAACTGCAATTTCACAGCGCGACGAAAGGGGTGTGATGAGTGAGGGCCATGATTTTGGCGGCGGGGGTGGGCTCCCGCCTGGAACCTTTGACCTCGAATATTCCCAAACCCATGGTTCCTCTCGTCAACCGGCCGGCGATGGAGCACATTATTTACCTCCTTTTGCACCACGGCGTCAGGGAAGTAGCGGCCAACCTCTGGTATAAACCGGAAGAAATCGAAGGCTACTTCGGGGACGGGCACGGATGGGGCATTGAGTTGCGCTATTCGCGCGAGAAGGAGCTCCTGGGTACCGCCGGCGGCGTGCGTCGGCTGAAGGATTTTTTGGGGGGCGCAACCTTTCTGGTCATTTCAGGCGATGCCTTGACGGACATAGATCTGGGGGAGATGTTGGAATTCCACCGCCAGCGGCGAGCGCTGGCGACCATCGCCTTAAAAGAGGTGGAGGATACGACCCACTTCGGAGTGGTGGTCTGCAACCAGGAGGGGCGGATCCTGGGCTTTCAGGAGAAACCGAAGCGGGAGGAAGCCCAGAGCCGGCTGGCCAACACCGGCATCTACATCTTTGAGCCGGAGGTGCTGGACTTGATTCCGCCCGATACCTTTTACGACTTCGGCCGCGACCTCTTTCCCCGGCTGGCCGAGGAGGGGGCGCCTTTTTACGGCTACCGGATGAGCGGGTACTGGTGCGACATCGGTACCCTGCAGCAGTATCGCCTCGCCCATTACGACCTGCTGCAGGGCAAGGTGCGCCTCTACACGCCGGGCGTGGTCCTGCCGACGGCGGAACGGCCGGTGGTCGTAGGCGAGGGGGCGCGCGTTCACCCTACGGCCTGCATCGAAGGGCGGGCGGTGATCGGCGAAGGGTGTGAAATCGGACCCCGCGCCCGGCTCAGGGGGGAAGTGGTCTTGGGCCCCCAGTGCAGGGTAGAGGAGGGGGCGGTGATCGAGGCCAGCGTGGTTTGGGGGCACACCCTCATCGGACCGGGGGCGCACCTGGACCACTGCGTAGTGGGGAGCGAGTGCTCGCTCCACGCCGGCGCCCGGCTCAGCCCCGGGGTGATCTTGAGCGACACCTGCGTGGTGGAAGCGTACAGCGAGGTGGCTACCGGCGCGACGTTTGGGCCGGGAGAGGTGGTCCGCAACGGTTCTTAAAAGAAGAGTGGAGGAAGTGGAAGTAGAGGAGAAAGATGGCCGCAGTGCAGAAACGGGTCCTGTTCCTAAGTAATGGCCACGGCGAGGATGAGATGGGCGCCGTCCTGGCGCAGCACCTGCTCCGGCGTTGCCCCGAGGTGGCGGTCGAGGCCTTTCCTCTGGTGGGGCGGGGCTTGCCGTATGAGAAGGCGGGGATTCCCATCCTGGGCCCGCGCCGGGAACTGCCCAGCGGCGGGTTTATCTTGAACAGCTTCTATAATTTGTGGCTGGACCTGCGGGCGGGGCTACTCTGCCTGGTGCGGCAACAGGTGCGGCAATTAAGGCGCCTGGCTCCCGGCTACGACCTGGTGGTGGGTTTGGGCGACGTGCTCCTGGTCTGGTACAACGGCCGCTACCTGAAGCGCCCCTTCTTCTTTCTTCCCACGGCCAAGTCGAGCTACATCGCGCCGCACAGCGACCTGGAGGTGGACCTGATGCGCCGGCACGCGGAGAAGGTCTTTGCCCGGGACCAGCACACCGCAGATGATCTGGCGGCGCGGGGGGTCCGGGCCACCTACGTGGGCAACCTGATGATGGACTGCCTCCAGTTCACAGGGGAGAATTTTGGCCTGGAGCCGGTGGAGACCCGGGCTTCCCTCTGGGGGTCGGGCTACCTGACGCCGGAGCGGCCCTACGTCATTGCCCTCCTGCCCGGCAGCCGCCAGGAGGCCTATGAAAACGCCTGCCTCCTGGCCGAAGCCGCCCGGAAGTTCGATGACCTGGTCTCGGGGCAGGCTCGTTTTCTCCTGCCGCTGGCCAGCGGGTTGAGCCCGGCGCGCTTGGCCAGGGCGGTCGAGGCCCGGGGCTGGCTGGCCCGGGCGCCCGCGCCCGAAGAAGAACAGCACGGGATCGCGGTCTGGCTGAGCTATCGGGATCTAACCCGCATCGCCGTGGTAAGAGGCCCGTTTGGCGATGTCTTAAGGCAGGCGGACGCCGTCCTGGGCCTGGCGGGGACGGGCAACGAACAGGCGGCGGGTTTGGGGAAGCCGGTGGTGGCCTGCGTCACCTCCGGGCGCCAGTACAACCAGCGCTTTGCCAAGAGGCAGAAGAAGCTGCTGGGAGAAGCCCTCCTCCTGGTCCCCCAGCCCGATCCGCGGCGCATGGCTGCCGAGCTGTGGAAGGTGCTGCAGAGCCCGGTGGTCTACCGTCAGATGGCGGAGGCGGGCCGGGCGCGCATGGGGCCGCCCGGCGGTGCGGCGCGGGTGGCGGAGGAGATCTGCGCCAAATTGGAGGTTGGAGGTTAGAAGTTAGAAGTTGGAAATTGGAAGTTAGAGGTTAGAGGTTGGATGTTGGAGATTTGAGGGCGAGCGGGGAGAAAGTAGCACAGATTGTGCAGAGGTAAGGGGTTTTAGAGAAAAGGGACGAAAACGAAGAAGAGGGGGAGCCTGGTCCTTTTCTGGGATCTTGTTTTT
>JASBVW010000163.1 GCA_029961005.1 Bacillota bacterium | reverse complement strand
AGACCTGAAGATTAGGAATGTTGTCCAGCATCAGCCGGGAGATGGCCAGGGTTTTCAGGTACTCGACGCCGGTGGCCGGCATCCAGCCTTCCGGCAGCCCTGACAATGCGTCCGCCAACTCCGTGTTCTGCGGCTGAAAGCTCCAGGGAATAAAAGCCGTAAAACCACCGTACCGGTCCTGAGCCTCCCTAACCCGGATCAGGTGTTGCACTCGTTCCTCTGGCGTCTCCACGCTCCCGAACATCATGGTGGCCGTGGTCTTCATTCCCAGGCGGTGGGCGGCCAGCATGACCTCCATCCACTCCCGCCATCCGATCTTCCGCGGGCTGATGCAGCGGCGCACCCGGTCGTCCAGGATCTCCGCCCCTCATCCTGGCAGCGAATCTAAACCGGCCTCCTGAAGGCGGCTCAATACTTCTTCCACCGGGAGATCCGCCTTGCGCGCCAGATAAACAATCTCCGGAGGGGAAAAGGCGTGCAGGTGGACTTTAAACCGGGCCTTGATTTCCTGCAAAAGGTCCAAGAAATAGTCCAGGGTAAGCCCGGGATGGAGGCCCCCTTGCAGGAGGATCTGGGTTCCCCCTGCAGCGACGGTCTCTTCGATCTTTCGAAAGATCTCCTCCCGGCTGAGCACGTAGGCTTCGGGTGAATCTTCGGCGCGGTGGAAAGCGCAGAAGCGGCACCTTACCTCGCAGACGTTAGTGTAATTGATGTTCCGGTCGATGACAAAGGTCACCACATTATCGGGGTGCAGGCGCCGGCGCACCAGGTCGGCAGCCTGTCCCAAGGCTAGCAAGTTAGATGAAGAGAAGAGGGCCACACCCTCAGCGAAGCTCAGCCGCTCACCCGCCACCGCCCGGGTTAAGATCTCCTCCAGGTTCTTCTCCTGCCCCTTCACTGCCCTTCACCCCATACCTGCAGTCTTACTCTTTTCTGAAGCAGGCCGCTTCGGCGGGCGTAATCGTAATAGGTGAGCAGGGCCTGTCGGTACTCCGGTCCGAAGTCGTGGCGGATAGTGGCAAAGTAGTCCTCCAGGACGTCTACCGGCAAGCCCCGAAGCCGTCGGCCTTTTTCAACCAAGGCCGAAAGATCGGCATATCCCAAGCGCTTGGCCTCCAGCAGAGCAGAAGCAATGTGGGCCACCTCCTCCGGGAAGGCCTCCGCAAACTCCCTTCTCAACACCCAGAGGGCATAGACCATCTTCTGCCCGGTGAGGTCCTTCCACACCTCCCCCAGGTCAGTCACGTAGAGGGAAGCGCCGTTCTTCAGCACCTCCTGGTGAGCCAGCAGGGCGTCGTCCCCGATCAGCAAGGCGGCCTCGGCCTGCCCCAGCATACTCTCCAGGTTGGGCGGAACCAAAAGGTACTCCACCTCTATCCGGTAGTAGTGCTGCAGCAGAATTTGCAACAAGGCGATGGAGGTGGCAGAGGAGGTGGGAAGGCAAACCCGCCTCCCCTTTAATAAGGGCACGGGCACTTTACTGAAAAGGAGGATGCTCGCCACCCGGCCGTCGGCGCTGATGGAGATGCCGGGCAGGATAAGGCATTGTTCGGAGTGCCGGGCGTACTCAATGGAAGAGAGCGGGGTGAGGTCCAGTTTCCCCTCCAAAAAGAGGTGGTTGAGCTGGGCCGGTGTGCCCTTGACCAGCTCTGCGTCTAAAGATACCAGGCCCTCCTCCAAGGCGTGATAAACGGGCAGGCAGTTGAGGTAGTCCACTTGCCCCAGGCGCAGCCTGCGCACCTAAAAAACCTCCTCCACCACGTTATAGAGGGTATCCCGCTGCACCGGCGCCAGCCCGGCCGCCTTAATCATCGCCACCAGTTCCGCCTTGGTCAGGCTCTGGCCGGTCTCAGCTCCCGCGGCGTGGGTGATGCGCTCCTCCACTACCGTCCCGTCCAGGTCGTCAGCACCGAAGGCCAGTGAAACCTGGGCCAGTTTCGGCCCGATCATGATCCAGAAAGCTTTGATATGAGGAAAGTTATCCAGCAACAGGCGCGCCACAGCCAGCATCTTCAAGTCATCAAAGCCAGTGGTCCGGGAGGGCTTCAGGTGCGCCAAGCCGGTGTTCTGCGGGTGAAAGGCCAGGGGAATAAAGGCTAAAAAGCCCCCGGTCCGGTCCTGGAGCTCCCGCAACTTCAAGAGGTGGTCTACCCTCTCCTCGGCGGTTTCTACGTGACCGTAGAGCAAAGTGGCATTGCTCCGCAAGCCCAGCCGGTGAGCCGTCTCCATCACTTCAAGCCATCTTTCCCCACTGATCTTCCTGGGGCAAATGAGTTCCCTCACCCGGGGGGAAAAAACCTCCGCTCCACCTCCAGGCAGAGAGCCCAGTCCGGCCAAGCGAAGCCTGGTCAAGACTTCTTCCACCGAGAGGCCACTGGTGCGGGCAAAGAAGTCGATCTCCACCGCTGTAAAAGCCTGGATGTGCACCCCGGGGAGAATCTGGCTGACCCGCTGCAGCATCTCCTCGAAGTACTCCAGCGGGAGGTCGGGATTGAGCCCTCCTACGATGTGTATCTCAGAATGGTGGTCTCTCCGAGCTTCCAGAGCCTTGGCCTCGATCTCGTCCAGGGACAGGGTATAAGCCTCGGGATCGCCAGCGTCCTTGCCAAAGGCACACAACCTGCACCGGTTGACGCAGATGTTGGTGTAGTTGATGTGTCGGTTGACAATAAAATAAGCCCGGTCGCCGTGCTTGCGCCGGCGCACCAGGTCCGCCAGGTAGCCGATGGCCAAAAGGTCCTGGGATTGCAGGAGGCGCAACCCTTCCTCCCGCCCCAACCGCTCTTGCGCTTCGACCTTCTCGTAGATATCCCAGAGTTCGCTTCCCCTGAAAAGGCTCTGCATCCGTTCCCCCCTCCTCCGGGTTTGCCGCAGGGCCGCACCCAATTGCCGCAGATCCGGTCAATCCGATGGGCGGCCTTCTACAGGAAATGATTACCGAGATATTCTCGCTGTCAACAAAAACTCCTCTTTAGTGCTACAAGGTACGCCCGCAGAAGGAAACCAGAGGCGCAGCTGGAACTTTGTGGGGAGAAAGGCCGTTAAGACCTCGGGGAGGTACGAAATGGCGGAGCAGACCGGAGAAAAAAGAGAGCGGGCGGCTGCCGCGGTGGAGGCAGAGCGGCTGGGTAAGCGCTACGGCCAGCGGACTGCCCTGGCAGGGGTTTCTTTCCAAATCCAAAAAGGGGAGACGGTCAAGATCCTGGGGCCCAACGGCGCGGGCAAAAGCACCCTCCTGCGCCTCCTGGCGCGGCTTACCCTCCCCACAGAAGGGCAGGTGCGCCTTTTAGGGCGGGACGGCGGGGAGCGCCGGGAGATCGCCCGGCTGGTGGGGTACGCCGGCCACGAGCCTCCGCTCTACCGCGCCCTGACCGCCCAGGAGAACCTCTTCTTCTACGGGCGCATGCACGGCCTGTCCAAACGCGCGGTTCAGGAGCGGGTGGCGTTTCTCCTGGAACTGGTGGGGCTGCAAGACAAAGGAGGGGAACGGGTGGGGCGCCTTTCCCACGGCACGGTACGCCGGCTGGGGGTGGCCCTGGCCCTCCTGCACGACCCCCCTATCCTGCTCTTAGACGAGCCCTTCGGCGGGCTGGACCCCTCTTCACGGGACCAGCTCCGCCGGGTGCTCAGCCGCCTGCCGGAGAAGACCATCCTCCTCAGCACCCATGACTTCTCAGAAGTAGGGCGGGGAGAGCGGGTCTTTTTCCTGTCCAGGGGCAGGTTATGCTGGGATGGCCGGGCAAACGGAGACCCCCGGGAGCTGGCCTGCCTTTATCAGGAGATGGTCCGGAATGCGTAGAATCCTTTATCTGGCTCTGAAGGACTTCCAGCTGGAGTTTCGCCAGCACACCATGCTGGCCTCGCTCTTCTTCCTGGGTCTGGTCTTGCTCTTCATCAGTTCTTACGGCGGCAAGGTCCTGGGGCTACCTGCAGACCGGGCCACCGTCTTCGGACTCTGGGGGGCTTTAATCTTCACCGCCCTCCTGCTGATCACCCGGACCCTGTCCGAAGAGAGCCGGACCGGTTGCTGGGACGGCCTCCGCCTCTGCCCCGTCCCCTACTGGTTTCTCTTTTTCGGCAAGTGGCTGTACGGCGTCTCCGTCCTGGCAGTGGTGGAGGCCTTCCTCTTCCCCGCCGCCCTCTTCTTCGGAGGGCTGCGGCTCTCCTCGCCCCTGCTCTTCGGAGCGGTGATCCTCCTCTCCGCAGCGGGGATGATGGCGGTAGGGCTCCTCTTCGCCCTGGCCGGCCTGGACACGGAAGGGGAGGGGATTAGCATACCGGCGGTGACCCTGCCCTTCCTCCTGCCCCTTCTGATGCTGACCGTCGAAGCCCTCTCCGCCCTGTTAGACGGGCAGCCGGTGGGCCTC
>JASBVW010000162.1 GCA_029961005.1 Bacillota bacterium | reverse complement strand
TGAGCACTACTGGCTGGAGAAGATTCAGGCCTACGGCTTTAAAGGGGCCATCACTCAGGTGGGAGCGGGAGGGGAAAAGCTGGGGGTCAAGCTCCGGGAGAGCACCATTGCCGCCGCTATCGCCCGCGGGGTGATCAGCGAAGAGATGCGGGAAAAGGTGGCCGTCTCCAATGCGGTGCGGGATGCCTACATGCAGTTGGCCTTGATCAACCCGGGTCTGGGCGGCGGCTTCAAAGTAGCGGTGGTGCGCGGAGAGGGCAGGGTCTCCGTGGTCATCTTCGGGCGCTTTGGGCACGCCTTGGCTGATGGGCCTGAGCAACTGGCCGTGGGCTACAGCGTCATCTAGGCCGATGAACTGGTGGAAACCCGGGAGG
This sequence comes from Bacillota bacterium, assembly GCA_029961005.1. Taxonomy (GTDB): domain Bacteria; phylum Bacillota; class UBA5301; order JASBVW01; family JASBVW01; genus JASBVW01. The sequence continues at coordinate 4,013 of JASBVW010000162.1, read as the reverse complement.
CGAGGGAGGAAGAAGATGCCGGACGAAGTGGTGCGGACGCGCTTTGCCCCCAGTCCCACCGGTCTGATGCACATCGGCAATGCCCGGACCGCCTTGGTAGCTTGGCTCTTCGCCCGCCGGGCAGGCGGGCGCTTTCTGCTGCGGATTGAGGACACGGATCCGGAGCGGTCCTCTCCCTTTTACGAAGAAGCCATCCTCAGGGACCTCCGCTGGCTGGGCCTGGACTGGGACGAAGGGGTAGGGGCGGGAGGGGAGTATGGGCCCTACCGTCAGAGCCAGCGCCTCGACCTTTACGCCCGGTACGCCCGGAAGCTCCTGGAGAGCGGCTGGGCTTACTACTGCTACTGCACGGCCGCAGAACTGGCGGAGCAGAAAGAAAGCGCTCTGGCGCGCGGTCTCCCACCGCGCTACGATGGACGTTGTCGGCAGCTTACGGAGGAGAAGCGCCGGGAGCTGGAGCGGGAGGGGCGCCGCCCCGTGCTGCGCTTCCGGACCCCGCCCGGGGAAGAGATCGTGGTGGAGGACCTGATTAAGGGGAGGCTGGTCTTCGCCAGCGCGGACCTCGATGACTTTGTCTTGCTGCGCCCCGACGGTCGGCCTCTCTACAACTTTGCTGCTGCGGTGGACGACGCGTTGATGCGGATTACCCATGTCATCCGAGGCGAAGAGCACCTGTCCAACACCCCCCGGCAAATCCTGCTCTGCCGGGCTCTTGGTTTGCCGGTGCCACGCTTTGCCCATCTGGGAGTGCTCCTGGGCCCCGATCGGCGGAAGCTAAGCAAGCGCACGGGAGCCGCCTCGCTGGCTGACTTGCGGGAGCACGGCTACCTGCCGGAGGCCGTGCTCAACTACCTGGCTCTTCTGGGCTGGTCCCCTCCGGGCGGGGAGGAGGTCATGCGGCGGGAAGAGCTTCTCCAGTCCTTTGCCCTGGAGAAGTTGGGCAGCGGACCGGCGGTCTTTGACCGGCAGCGCCTGGATTGGTTCAACGGCCAGTATCTGCGGGCCTTGAGCAGGGAAGAGCTGGTCGGGCGCTCCCTCCCTTTTTTACAGGCGGCTGGCCTGGTCGGCACGCCGCCCTCGGCTGAGGAAAGGGAAAGGGTGGAGAGGGTGATGGCCGTGCTTCAGCCGGAGCTAACCGTGCTCGCGGAGGTGGCGGCGAAAGCCAAACCGTTCTTGCAGGTGCCGTCGCCTCAGGAGTGGGAGGCGGAGGCGCAGCAGGAGCTGGCTCACCCCCAAACCCGGTTGGTTCTGGCAGAGGCGCGGGAGGCGTTGCAGCAGGCGGCTGACGACTTTTCTCCGGAGGCCATTCGCTCTGCTTTACACCGGCTGCCGCCGCGGCTGGGCTTGGGCAAAGGGAGGGTCTTCCGCCCGCTGCGGGCGGCTCTGACGGGCAGGCTGTCGGGGCCGGAGCTGCACCTTTTGGTGTGGGCTCTGGGCCGGGAAGATGCGGTGGCCAGGCTGGAACGCGGGCTGAAGGAGCTGAAAAGAGAAGCAAACTCGCCTTGACGGGCCTGAGGAAGGAATTTATAATTAGGCCAAGGGCGCGTTTTGAGCGCAATCTTGTCTTCAGGCGAGGAAGGGGAGAGAGGACCGCCGGCCGGCCAGACAGAGAGGAGGGGCCCCGGGCTGAGAGCCCCTCGCAGGTTAAGCCGCGGTTCTTATGCACCCCGGAGCCGGCCGGCGAAGAGGTCGGAGTGCTCCGCGACCTGAGTAGCCGGGCCCGGGCGGTGCCCGTTACAGCACTGCGGTGCCGAGAGGCACCGGCTGAGTGGGGCCTCGGAGAGGCCCAAGCAGAGTGGAACCGCGGAAGTCCTCCGCCTCTGCAGCCAGGCTGCGGGGTGGAGGATTTTTTTGTGGGGGAGGAAAGATGTTTGAGCGCATTCGCAAGGACATCCAGGCGGCCTTAGAGCGGGACCCGGCGGCCAACAGCGCCCTGGAGGTGCTGTTGTGCTATCCGGGGGTGCACGCGCTCATCCTTTACCGGATTGCTCACTGGTTCTGGGTGCACAACTGGAAGCTGGTGGGCCGGCTGATCTCCCAGTGGGCGCGTTTTCTCACCGGTATAGAGATTCATCCCGGGGCCAAGATCGGCGAGGGGCTCTTCATCGATCACGGCATGGGCGTGGTGATCGGAGAGACGGCGGAGATCGGAAACAACGTCACGATTTATCAGGGGGCCACCCTGGGCGGCACCGGGAAGGAGAAAGGCAAACGCCATCCCACCATCGGCAATAACGTGGTCATCTCAGCGGGGGCCAAGGTCTTGGGCGGGTTTACGGTGGGAGATAATGCCAAGATCGGAGCGGGTGCCGTGGTCCTAAAGCCCGTCCCGCCCAACTCCACGGTGGTGGGGGTGCCGGGGCGGGTGGTCATCTACAACGGCCAGCGGGTGGGGGTGGACCTGGATCACACCAACGTCCCCGACCCGGAGGCGGAGATGATGGCCTGCCTCCGCCGCAGCCTCGAAGCCCTGGAGAAGAGGGTGGCGGATTTGGAGCAGCAGGTGCGCGCCTTTCGCCACCTGCAGGGAGCCGATCCGGACGGCTCCGTTTCGGCTGAGGTGCCCAAAGAGCCCTTAGAAAGGCCGAAGTAAAGAAAAGGAGGAAGAGTGGCAGGATGGCCATTACGGTCTACAATACCCTGAGCCGGCAAAAGGAAGAGCTGGTGACCCGGGACCCCGGACAGGTGGCCATCTACGTCTGCGGCGTCACCCCTTACGATTACACCCACGTGGGGCACGCCCGGGTTTCGGTGCTCTGGGATGTCTTCCGGCGCTACTTGGCCTACCGCGGGTATAAGGTCAAGTTTGTCCAGAATTTCACCGACGTGGAGGATAAGATCATCCGGCGGGCGCAGGAGGAGGGCACCTCTCCCGCCGAGGTGGCCGAGCGCTTTATCGCCGACTATTTTGCCGGGATGGAGGCCTTGGGAGTGGCTCCGGCGGACTACCACCCCAGGGTATCCGAGGAGATTCCCTGGATTGTCGAACTCATCCGGGTGCTGGTGGAGAAAGGGTATGCTTACGCAGCGGGAGGCGACGTGTTGTACGACGTCAGGCGGTTTCCCGCTTACGGTCGGCTCTCCGGACGAACTCCCGCAGAGATGGAGGCCGGGGCCAGGGTGGAGGTCAACCCCAATAAGCGCTATCCGATGGACTTCGCCCTCTGGAAGGCCGCCAAGCCGGGCGAGCCGGCTTGGGAGAGCCCCTGGGGCCCGGGGAGGCCGGGGTGGCACATCGAGTGCTCCGCCATGGCCTTAAAATATCTGGGCTTTGGCCTGGACATACACGGCGGCGGGATTGACCTGATCTTCCCCCACCACGAGAATGAGATCGCCCAGTCTGAGGCTTATGCCGGCAGTTCACCCTTCGTCCGCTACTGGATGCACAACGGCTTGGTCACCGTGGCGGAGGAGAAGATGTCCAAGTCCTTGGGCAATACGGCCGCCCTGCGCGATGTGCTGCGGGAGTGGCCGCCGGTGGTGGTGCGTTTCTTCCTCCTCAGCACTCACTACCGGAGCCCCCTCACCTTTGCACCGGCGGAGCTGGAGGCAGCCCGGAAAGGGTGGGAGAGGTTGGACGGGGTGCTCCAGCGGGTGCGCGCGGCCCGGAGAGAGGTGAGGGCGCTGCAGGGCGGCGAGGGGGATGGGGAAGAAGGAGCTGGGAGGCCTCTGGAGCGAGCCGTGGAGCCGGTGTGGGAGGAGGCGCGCCGCCGGTTCGTTCAGGCCATGGACGACGACTTTAACACCGCTTTAGCCATTGCTACCCTGCACGACTTGGCGCGGGAGGTCAATCGCTTTCTGGATGAACGCCAGGGGGCGGTCTCCCTCTCTGCCCTTGAAAAGATAGAAGGGGTTTTTCTGGAGCTGGGCGAAATCCTGAACATCTTTCCGCCGGAGGCGGGTCCAAAGGCGGCCGGTGGGTGCGGAGACCACCTGACCGAGGGCCTGATAGACCTTCTGCTGGCGGTTCGGCAGAAGGCCCGGGAGCGGCGCGACTGGGCTACCGCCGATGA
>JASBVW010000161.1 GCA_029961005.1 Bacillota bacterium | reverse complement strand
AGAAGGGCCGGCACCGGAGGTGAGGCCGGATGTGACACCGGAGGAGGCCGGTGCTCTGGCCGGGGCTCCGGCCGGGACTCCAGCCGGAGAGGAGCAAGCCCCGCTGCCCCAAGGAGGGAAGGCTATGTTGAAGGTGGCCACGTATAACATCCATCACGGGGAAGGGGTCGATGGGCGGGTGGATCTGGAGCGCATCGCCGCCACTCTGGAAGAGCTGAACGCGGACTTGATCGTACTGAACGAGGTGGACGCCTGGTGGCCCCGCAGCGGGCGCGTGGACCAGGCCTCCTGGCTGGCCAGCCGGCTGAACCTGCCTTATTACTTTTACGGGGCCAATCTCCAGGGAAGGGGCGATCCTTCCGCCCCTGGGCCTCCAGCCTACGGCAATCTCCTCCTGAGCCGCTTCCCGCTTCTGTGGGCGGAGAACCGCCCGCTGCCCCGGGCCGGACTCAGCGAGCCCCAGGGCGCCATCGTGGCCGAGGTGGAGGTGGAAGGAGAGCGCCTGACCGTGCTGGGCACCCACCTGGGGCTTTCACCCCAGGAGCGCTACCTCCAGGCGGTGGCGCTGCGCCAGTTGACAGGGGAGCGCTTGACCGACCGAAGGGTGCTCCTGGGGGATCTGAATGCCGAAGCCACTCAACCGGAGGTCGCTCTTCTCCTGGCCGACCCCTCCGATCCCCAGGCCTGGGTGGACGTGGCCTCCCGCTCTCCGGAGCCGCTTTTGACCTTTCCGTCGTGGGCGCCGCGGGTGCGCATCGACTACATCCTGCTCTCGCCCATCCTGGCGGAACGAGTGCAGGAGGTGCGGGTAGTGAGGAGCGAGGCTTCAGACCATCTGCCCCTGCTGGCTGTTCTTAATTGAAGATTTTACCACGATATGGTATAATCCAGCCGAAACAGGGCTTCAAGGAAGAAGGTGCCCGGATGAAAGGTCAAAGGCTGACGGCTCGACAGCGAGGGAGCGCGGGCTTTCTTTTGCTCGCCCTGGTTCTGACGGGTTTGCTCTGGGGCGCCTGGTTGTCGGAGGCTTCGGCGGAGGATCCGGCAGCCGCTGGAAGTAAGGCAGGCGGAGGGGCAGGGGCGTGCGCCCTTTGCCATGACCCCATGGTGCGCAATTGGCCCGCCACTACCCACGGTAAAGCCGGGATCACCTGTACCGCCTGCCATCCGGTCAAAGGGCTGCACGCCTCGGCCCTCACCCCGGCCAACGCCCCGGAGCGCTGCGGGCGCTGCCACTTCAAGGACGCCTCCGGCGGCCAGGATCCGCTGGCCGGCTGGCTTTTAGACCGGAACTCCTGGGCGGGGAAGGGTCACGGAAAGGCGGGGCTCTCCTGCTTGGAGTGCCACAGCGTCCACCGCCCCTCCTTGGGCTCCGTGAGCTTGATGCTCAAGGACTCGGGGAACGAACTCTGCCTGCGCTGCCACTCTCAGGTTCCACAACACCAGGCGGCCCAGGTGGACGAGCGCAGCCTGATGGTACAGAACTGCACCATCTGTCACGATCCCCACGGAGGCCAGGGAGGGCTGCTCATGCAGAACGTAGGCGGCCGGAGCTGGGATTTTAACAAGCAGTACAAACACTTCCCCGTGGCCCAGGGCAAGTGCAACCAGTGCCACAGCCCCCACCTGGTCACCTTTGGCGGAGGGCGGGGGGATGAGGAGGGCGAAGCCCGGGAGGGGGGGCTTTTGATTACTAGTTCCCGGAAGCTGTGTGCCCAGTGCCACCCCTCGAAAAATGAGAGCCTGAACCGCTCCCCGCATGCCAAGATCCAAGGCTTGGGGCGGGAGGAAGACCCCAGTCCCTGCCTGGCCTGTCACCTGCCTCATACCTCAGACTACCAGGCCTTGACCAAGCTGGAGGCCAACCGCCTCTGCCTGGCCTGCCACGCCGGCTATACCCCCCACCACTTCCTCTCCCTGGGGCGGGTGCGCCAAAACCAGCTGGCCTGTACTGCTTGCCACGATCCCCACGGGAGCGGGAAGCGGCGGATGCTGGTGGCAGACGACGGCCTGTGCAACCGCTGCCACAAGAAATAAATGGGCAAGGCAGGAGGGAGGGGAGTTTCTACCGAAGTCTTCCGCGTGGAACGGGCGTTGAGGAGGAAAGGGAGCAGCGAGCGAAGGTGCCTCGGCCGGGCCCTAAAAAAGGCGGCGGACTTTCTGGCTTCGGTCAGGCTGGCCCTGGTGCTCTTGGTGCTTTTGACGGTAGCTTCTGTGGTCGGGGTCACCGCGTGGGAGGGGATCTTCCAGAGCGGCCCCTTTGTGCTGGTGGCCCTGCTTTTTTTTATCAACCTCCTCCTCTGTACCGCCCGGCAGTTCCGCACGGCCGGCCTGGCCTGGCGGCGGGCGCGCTGCGGACCCTGGCCTGGATGGGGAAGTGGCGAAGGAGCAGGGTCTCCCGAAGCGGGGGAGGAGCAGGAAGCGAAGGCAGGTTCAGAGGCGGGCGGAAGAACAGAAGCGGCTTCGGGCGCGGAGAGGGAAGCGGGCGAAAGGACGTACCCCCGGCAGGCTCTGGAGGCAGCGGCTGCATCCTTGCGCCGCCGGGGTTGGCGGTTTCTGCACCGGGAGGCAGGGCGGCTGGCCTGGGGAAAGGGGCTGGCCGGCTACTGGGGTTCGGCGGTCTTCCACGCCGGGCTGGCGGTGGTCGCCCTGGGGGGGCTCCTTACCCTGATCATGCGTTCCTGGGGCGCCTTTGGCCTCCTGGAGGGGGAGACCTTTGTGGACGGGCGCGACCCTTACTTGGTCCGGGAGAGCGGCGCCTTGCCTCTTCACCTGTACCGGGGCTTTGCCGTGCGGCTGGACGAGGTGGTGCTGGACCTTTTGCCGGATGGAAAGCTCCACGACTACAAGGCCAGGGTGGTCCTCTTTTACCGGGGCCGGGAGGTGCGGCGGGGGGAGATCAGCGGCCCCACCCCCTTGCGCTACGGCTTGTTGACCCTGTACAAGCACCGCTTTGGCTACGCTCCCGCTTTTGCACTCCTGGACGCGGCGGGCCGGGAGCTGCTTCGTTTTTATGTCACCCTGGAGACGAACCTCAGCGGGGGCAACGCCAATGTCTCCTACCGGGGCGACTTTGCCTTGCCCCGGCTCCCTTACCGGGCCGAGGCTACGTTTTACCCGGACGTGAGCGGGCAAGAGCTGGCGGGAGGGCGGCGTCCCCGGCTGGCTACGCACCGGCCGGGCTTGCCCGCTGTTTACCTGGAGGTGTGGCGCGGGAGCGAACCGGTGTGGCGGGGGACGGTGGTCATGGGCCGGGAGGCGGCCTTTGCGGGCTATCGCCTGCGCTTTGACCACTACGTCAAATGGTACGGCATCGCTGCCGCCGTCGACCCGGGGGTCCCCGTGCTTTACCTGGGCTTTTTGCTCTCGACGGCGGGGCTGGCCCTCCTTTACGGCTTCCGGCCGCGCCTGGTCTTTTTGTGGGAGGAAGGCGGATTTCTGCGCCTGCGAGGAACCACCCCTCGCCCCGGCCCGCTCTGGCGGGAGGAACTGGCGGAGCTGAGGCGGGCGGTGGAAGAAGCGGCGGGAGTTGAGGTATGGGGGGAAAGGAATCCGTGATGCAGACGTTGGAGATTGGATTGCACTGGGCGGCCGTGGGGTTGTACGCGGCCAGCGCCGTGGCTTTCCTCTGGGGGATGGCCTTCCGTCGGGAAGCTGGCCTGCGCTGGGGGGTGCGGCTGGCGGCGGCGGGACTCGTCCCCCACACGGCAGCCCTGGCCTTGCGCTGGGTGGCGGCCGGTCACGGCCCCTACCTGCGGCGGTACGAGGTCTGGTCCTCCAATGCCTGGCTGGGCCTGGCCCTGTTCCTTTTGGTGCAGCACCGCCGTCCCAGCCTGCGGGCGGCGGGGGCGGCGGTGCTGCCGGTCTCGCTCTTGCTCATCGGCGGAGCGGTCGTCTCCTCCCCGGAGATCCACCAGCTTCCCGCCACCTTTAAGACCTACTGGCTGCTCGTGCACATCCTCTTTGCCAAGCTGGCCTACGGCTCTTGCCTGGTGGGAACCGGACTGGCGGTGCTGTACCTGTGGCGGCGGCGGGCGGAGCTGCGGGCCGGGGCGGGCACTGGGGCGGCAGCCTTCGGGGTGGGCGCTGAATCGGTCGCCGCTCAGGGGCGGGCCGGGGCGACTGCCTCCGCTGGGGCGCCCGCTGCGGGGCTCCTCTCCCACCTGCCGGCCCCGGAGGTGCTGGATGAGCTGAGCTATCGCTTTCTCGGCTTCGGCTTTCTCAACATCGGCATCATGATCGCTGCCGGCGCCATCTGGGCCAACGACGCCTGGGGCAGCTACTGGAGCTGGGACCCGGTGGAGACCTGGTCTTTGATCTCCTGGCTCCTCTACGGCCTCTACCTGCACTTGCGCCGAACCTACGGCTGGCGGGGGGAGCCGGCGGCCTGGTTGGCCCTGGGGGCTTTT
>JASBVW010000160.1 GCA_029961005.1 Bacillota bacterium | reverse complement strand
CCTGGACCTCGCCGGCCGCGCGCCGGAGCGCTACCTCGTCCTCGACGCCACCGACAACATCGCCGCTCGCCTGGCCATCAATGCCGCCTGTAGCGCCGCCGGCAAACCCTGGATTCACGGAGCTGTCTGCGAGTACACGGGCTACGTGACCACTTTTCTCCCGGGCGGCCCCTGCTATCGCTGCCTCTTTCGCACCCCGCCCGCCGCAGTCCCCCCGCGGGGTGTCTTTAGCCCTTTACCTGGAGTGATCGGGGCCCTGGAGGCTGCCGAGGCCATCAAGTGCCTCACCGGCCTGGGCGAACTCCTGGTCGGCCGCCTCCTGGTCTACGAGTCCCTTCCTGCCCGCTGGACCACCTTTGCTTACGCAAAGGACCCCGCCTGCCCCGTGTGCGCCTAGGCCCGCCGCCACCGCCCATAATTTCACCGCAGCCGCAGCCGGGACCGGCGTCCGAAGCCGAAGAGCTCCTTCAAGCCCTGCACGCGGTGGCGGCTGACCGGGACCTCGCTTCCCGCCCGGTCGTTCATTTGAAGGAGATAGGCGCCGTTGAGGTAAGGGCGGATGGCCTTGATCTGCTGCACGTTGACGATATAGCTGCGGTGGGCGCGATAAAAGCTCTTCTTGGGCAACCGCTCCCACAACTGCTCTAAGGTCAGGCGGATCATCATCCGGTCATTGCGGGTGCAGACAAAGGTGCGGTCGTTCTCGGCGAAGGCGTAGACGATCTCGTCAGCCGCCACGGGAATAGCCCGCCCCTCCTTCTCCGCCGTCAGCCAGGCAGGCTGCTCGCTCTTTTGGGCCTGTATGTGTTGCCACAGGCGCTGGACCGTAGCCTGGAGCCGGGAGGGACGAACCGGCTTCAACAGGTAGTCAAAGGCCGGCACGGCAAAGGCTCGGGCGGCGTATTCGTCAAAGGCGGTCACGAAGACGATCTGGGGGGCGGCGGGCAGATGCTTGAGCTGCTCCGCCAGGTCGATCCCGGCCAGGCCGGGCAGCTCGATGTCCAGGAAGACCACGTCGTACGCCACGGCTTTCAGGAGCTCCCAAGCCTCCTGGGCGTTGGACGCTTCTCCCCTCACCTCGATGCACTTGTGCCGGGAGAGGAGATGGCGTAGTTCTGCCCTGGCCGGATACTCGTCATCGACGATCAGAGCCCGCAGTTGCATGCTCGTCGCCTCCCTTCTTTGGGCTCTTGTGCTTTAAAAGAGACCCACCACGTTGCCCAAATCGTCCAGGTCGATCTTCTCCGCCGCCGGAACGACGGGGAGCCCGGGCATGGTCATGATCTTCCCCGCCAAGACCACCACAAACCCGGCACCGGCGGCCACCCGCAGCTCCCGCACGGTGAGGGTCCAGCCCCGGGGCGCACCGAGAAGCTCCGGATTGTCAGAGAGGGACTTCTGGGTCTTGGCGATGCAGACCGGCAGGCGGTCCAAGCCCAGCTCCTGGATCTTCTGGAGATCGCTCTCCGCCTGATCAGTGTAGAGCACGCCCTCCGCTCCGTAAACCCGCTGCGCGACCCGTTCGATCTTCTCTTTCAGCGGGGCTTGCCAGTCGTAGAGGGGAGCAAAGGAATTGGCAGCCTTCTCCAGTACCTGGAGGACCTTCTCCGCCAGCTCCTCCCCGCCGGCTCCGCCGCGGGCCACCACCTCCGAGACCGCCGCCGGCACCCCCTGCTCCTCGCAATGGCGGCGCACCAGCTCCAGTTCTTCCTCGTCGTCGGTGGGGAAGCGGTTGATGGCCACCACCACCGGCAGGCCGAAGTTGTCCCTGAGGTTGTGGATGTGCCAGTCCAGGTTGGCCAGGCCTTTCTTCAGCGCCGGGAGGTTGGTCCGGCTGATCTCGCTCAGGGGCACCCCGCCGTGCAGGTTGAGGGCGCGGATGCTGGCCACCAGCACCGCCACGTCCGGCTTGAGCCCGCTGTAGCCGTGGACGATGTCGAAGAACTTCTCCGCTCCCAGGTCGGAGCCGAAGCCACCTTCCGTGACCACGTAATCGGCCAACTTCAAGGCCGTGCGCGTGGCGATGATGGAATTGTTTCCGTGGGCAATGTTGGCAAAGGGTCCCCCGTGCACGAAGGCCGGCTGCCCTTCCAGCGTCTGCACCAGGTTGGGTTTGAGGGCGTCCTTCATGATCACCGCGATGGACCCTGCCACTCGCAGATCCCGGGCAAAGACGGGCCGGCCGTCTTGGGTATAAGCCACCAGCATCTGCTCCACCCTGCGCTTGAAATCCTTCAGATCTTCGGCCAGGCACAGGATGGCCATAATCTCCGAGGCCACCGTGATGTCGAAGCCGGTCTCCCGGGGGACGCCATCCGCCTTGCTGCCCAAACCGCAGATGATGTTCCTGAGCTGGCGATCGTTGATGTCCAGCACCCTCCGCCACAGAACGCGCTTGAGGTCGATCTGCAGCCTGTTTCCACTGTAGATGTGGTTGTCGAGCACCGCCGCCAAAAGGTTGTGGGCCGCCGTCACGGCGTGAATGTCGCCGGTGAAGTGGAGGTTGATCTCCTCCATGGGCATGACCTGGGCATAACCTCCTCCCGCCGCCCCGCCTTTGATGCCGAAGGTGGGGCCCATAGAGGGCTCGCGCAGGCACAACATCACCTTGTGCCCCAGGCGCCCCAAGGCCTGCGTCAAGCCCACGGAGGTACAGGTCTTGCCCTCCCCCGCCGGCGTGGGGGTAATGGCCGTGACAAAGATCAACTTGCCGTCCGGGCGCTGGCGCACCTTCTGGCAGAAGTCTAGGCTCACCTTGGCCTTGTACTTCCCGTAGAGGTCGAGTTCACTCTCGGGGATGCCGATGCTGGAGGCAACCTCTACAATCGGCTTGAGCTTGGCTTGCCGGGCAATCTCTATATCGCTGAGCATCTCTGCCTTCTCCTTTCCTCCCGATCTTCTCTCAACTGAGCAATGACCCGACTCATCGCCGCCCGCCATCGGCGCCGGTCGGCGGAGGGTCTTCTCACCCCGCCTCGGCCGCCCAGCGGGGGCGAGGCATCAGTTCGGCTTCCGCCACCAGTTCGGGGACCACCTCTTCCCAGCGCACAGCCATCAGGTGGACCCCGCTGACTCCCTCGATCTCCCGCACGCGCCGGATGAGCTCCAGAGCGATGAGCTTCCCCTCCCTGGCCTGATCCTGGGCCTGTTCCATCCGGCGGAGCAACTCCTCCGGCACGCTGATTCCCGGCACCGTCCGCATGTAGCGGAGCATGGCAGCCGATTTGGGCGGGCAGATCCCGGCCAGTAGGAAGGCCTGGCGGTGGAGGCCCCGCTCTCTCACCGCCTCCATCCAGCGCTCAAACGCAGGTAGATCGAAGACGATCTGCGTTTGGATAAACTCCGCCCCTGCCCGAATCTTCTTGGCCAAGCGCGCCACCCGGTAGGGCAAGGGCCCGGAAAAAGGGTTTTCCACCGCTCCCAAAAAGAAGGGAGGTGGTGGAGGCTTGATCTCTTCCCCGCATAAAAACCGCCCCTCCTCCCGCATCCGACGGTAGGCCGCCACCAACTGGACCGAATCCAGGTCGAAGACACCCCTGGCTTCGGGATGGTTGCCCAGCCGGGGATGGTCGCCGGTCAGGCAGAGCACGTTGCGCACGCCCAAGCTCAGCGCGCCCAAAAGATCGCTCTGCAGGGCGATGCGGTTGCGGTCGCGCGTCGTCACCTGGAGCACCGGCTCCCCCCCGACCTCCAGGACGTGCACGGCCGCCGCCAGGCTGCAGAGGCGCACCACTGCCGTCTGGTTATCCGTCAAGTTCTGCGCGTCGGTACAGTCGCGGAGCAGCAGGGCCCGCCGGCGAATCTCCTGCCCGGAGGCCCCTTTAGGCGCCCCGATCTCGGCGGTGACGGCGAACTGCCCCGTCTTGAGCACGTACTCCAGGTTGCTGGACGCCTTCATCGCCTTACGCCCCTTTCCTGGCCAGCCGGCGCGGCCCTCCGCTCTCGGAGCGGCTCCAGTCTTTGGGCGGGATGATCTCCTCCAAAGCCTCCTGGCGCCCCCAGGACCACAGCCGCTGATAGATCTTCTCCCAGGCGCACTCGGTCTCGGAAGCCACCTCGCACCGGCCATTCACCGCGCCGCCGCAGGGCCCGTTGAGCAGCTTCTTCGCGCAGCGGGTGAGGGGGCAGATGCCGGCTGTCTGGCCCAGGATGCACTCGCCGCACAGGACGCACCGCTCTTCCCAGACCCCGGGTGCGGTCACTCCGCCGCCGAAGACGGTGTCCAGCCCCGGCACCACCCTCTTGTCCGGGTAGCGCTCCGCCAGGAACTGCACGCCTATGCCGCATCCCAGGGAGAGGCAGGCCTCCGCCTCGTCCAAAAGGCGATCCAGGCTGTCCAGGTAACGCGGATCGCATTGCCTGGCCACCAGGGCCGAACTCAACTGGTAGGGCACTCCTCGCTCCTCGCCCGCTGCCTGGAGCAGCG
>JASBVW010000159.1 GCA_029961005.1 Bacillota bacterium | reverse complement strand
ATGGCCCCGTCGTAGCGAACTGTTTGGGGCCGAGGCGACACTCTTCCGCTGACCACCGCGTCGATGGCTTCCTTCAGCTCGGGCAACCCCTGACCCCGGCGGGCCGAGGCGGGCACCACCGGCACCCCCAGCAGCCCAGCCAGGCCTTCTACGTCGATCTCCAGGTGGTTCCGCCGGGCTTCGTCGATCAAATTGACGCAGACCACCACCCGGGGAGTAATTTCGAGGAGCTGCAAGACCAGGTTGAGGTTGCGCTCCAGGCAGGTGGCGTCCACCACCGCCACCACGGCGTCAGGCCGGGCAAAGCACAGAAAGTCCCGCGCCACCTCTTCTTCGGCTGAATTGGCCGAGAGGGAGTAGGTTCCCGGCAGGTCCACCAGGGTGAAGGTCTTCCCCCGATGAGTGTAGCTGCCGCGGGCCAGGAGCACGGTCTTGCCGGGCCAGTTCCCGGTGTGCTGCTTTAACCCTGTCAGGGCGTTAAAAACAGTGCTTTTGCCGGTGTTGGGGTTCCCCGCCAGGGCTACGACTCTCGAGGCGGGGGGGCTACCGGTTCGATGTAAGAGCCCCATGGTGGTCTTCTCCCTTCGGTTGCGGCTAGGCCAGGGGGCGGACCAGAATTGAGCGCCCTTCCGAGTCGCGCAGGGCAATGACTGTCCCGCGTACGCTGAAAGCCACCGGGTCACCGCTCGGGCTGCGGAGCACCGCTTTCACCCTGGTTCCGGGGACCAGCCCCAGGTCGAGCAGGCGCCGGCGGATCGGGCCGGGGACCTGCAGAGCCATCACTACGGCTGGCTGACCGAAAGGCAACTCATGGAGGGGTATGACCTTCTCGTTGCCCTGCATTGCTCAAGCCTCCTCTGAGATTGCGGGCTGGGATACAGGGAGCTTTGCCCTGAGGTAGATTTCTTGCCGCGTGGCAAAAGGTTTGCCACCGGCCAACTTTTTGTTACCTAGGGTATGTCGGCCGGCCTGAAAAGGTGAAAGGCCGGCTGGCATAAACAGGCCGAAGAGGCAAGCATAATACATGGCGGTGATGTAGATGTCCCGGCCGTCTTTCTCCCGGTTGCCCCGGCACGTAGGCGTCATCCCCGACGGAAACAGGAGGTGGGCCCAGCGGAACGGGCTGCCCAAGGAGGCGGGTTACGCGCAAGGGTTGAAGCCGGGGCTGGAGTTGTACGAGATCTGTCGCGAACTGGGGATTGAGGAGTTGACCTTTTACGGGTTTACCCAGGACAACACCAAACGCCCCGCTGCGCAGTGCGAGGCTTTCCGCCGCTCCTGCGTCGAGGCGGTCAAGATGCTGGCTGCGCGGGACGCCGAGCTACTGGTGATCGGCGACAGCAGCTCGCCCCTCTTCCCACCCGAACTCAAACCCTACACCAAGCGAGTGGTCTTGGGCCGAGGCGGGATCAGGGTCAACTTCCTGGTCAATTACGGTTGGCAGTGGGATTTGGGTTGGGCGCTCCTGGGCCCGGGGCGGGGCAGGGGCAAGAAGAGCTTGCTCCAGCGCATTGCCTCTGCGGACATCTCCCGGGTAGACCTCATTGTGCGCTGGGGCGGGCGGCGGCGCCTGAGCGGCTTTCTCCCCTTGCAGTCGGTCTACTCAGATTTTTACGTCGTAGACGAGTTGTGGCCCGACTTCCGGCCGGAGCAGTTTTACGCCGCTTTGGAGTGGTATCAGGGGCAGGACGTCACCCTGGGGGGGTAAGGGTTTTCTACCGCCGGCGGGAAAAGAGGGCCAGGGCGAAAAGGGCGCCGGCGGCCAGCACGATGCTCCCGCCGGAGGCCAGGTTGAGGTAAAAGGAGGCGATGAGCCCCACTGCCACGGAGATCTCCCCCCACAAAATGGACTGCCAGAAGAGCGCGCGGAAGCTCCGGGCGGTGCGGAGGGCTGTGGCCACCGGGATGACCATCAGGGCAGCTACCAGCAGCAGTCCTACCACCCGCATGGCCGTGGTCACCGTGGCGGCCGCGAGCAAGGCCAGGAGGAGGTTGAGGCCGTCCACGGGCAGGCCCCCCACCCGGGCCGTCTCCTCGTCGAAGGCAGTGGAGACCAGTTCTCGGTAGAAGAAGAGGAGCGCCCCCAGGGACAGGCCGCCCAACAGGGCGATCAGCCCCAGGTCGCGGGGCGAGACGGTGAGGATGCTCCCAAAGAGGAAGCTGAGCAAGTTGGCGTTGGAAGCCCGGCTCAGACTGCTCAGGACGGCGGCCAGGGCCATGCCGCCGTAGAAGAAGATGCCCAGGGCCGTGTCAGCGTAGCCGGGGGCGCGCCGCCGCAGCCCCTCGATGCCCAGAGCGGCCGCCACCGTGAAGGCCAGGGCGCCGAGCAGCGGCGAGAGGCCTAAGAGCCAGGAGGCGGCCACTCCAGCGAAGGCGATGTGTCCCAGCCCGTCGCCGATCAGCGCCTGTCGCCGCACCACCAGGAAGGTCCCGAGGGCGGGGGAGACGGCGCCCACCACCAGGCCGGCCGCGAGAGCCCGCTGCATGAAGTCGTACTGCCAGAACTCCAGCACTTATTCCTCCCTCCTTGAGCGGAGAGCGTCCTCCTCGCTGTCCGGGGCGGGCCAAAACCACTTTCCCCTCAGGTCTTCCGGCGCCACCGGCCGGACCCGGCCTCCTTCCACCAAGGCCAGGCGACGGGCGTAGGCCGAGGCCTGCTCCACGTCGTGAGAGACCAGAAGGACCGTCACCCCCAGGTTTTGGTTGAGGGTGGCCAAAAGCCGATAGAGGCTTTCCCGGGCTGCAGGGTCGATGCCGGCCGTGGGCTCGTCTAAAATGATCAAATCCGGATTGGCGGCCAGGGCGCGGGCGACGAAGGTGCGCTGCCGCTGCCCGCCGGAGAGCTCCTGGAGCAGGCGACGGCGATAGAGGGACATGCCCACCGCCTCCAGGGTGTGGTCGATGACGTGCCGGTCCTGGGAGGTCAGCCGGCGCCCCGGGGGGCGCAGGGGGACCCGGCCCAGCGCCACCACCTCCTCCACGGTGATGGGGAAGTCCATCCGGGCTGCGCCTATGTGCTGAGGGACGTAGCCGATGCGGTTCCACTGGCGGAAGGAGGAGACCTCCTGCCCGAAGAGGCGCACTACGCCTTCCAGCGGCCGCAAAAGGCCCACGCCCAGCTTGACCAGGGTGCTCTTCCCTCCGCCGTTGGGGCCCACCAGGGCCACAAAGTCCCCTGCCGCCACGGCGAAGTCGAGCCGGTGGAAGAGCGGCTCCCGGCTGTAGCTAAAGGTCACCTTTTCCCACTCCACTGCGGGCGCTGCCCCTGCGGCGGTCACCGTGCATCACCCTGCGCGGGCTCGAGCCCGGACACCCCTAAGGCCACCTGGAGGTTGCGCAGGTTCTCCCGCATCACCGCCAGGTAGTCCTTCCCCTGGCGCAGTTCCTCCTCCGTCAGCCCTTCCAGGGGGTTGAGCACCAGGGTGTGGGCCCCCACCTCCCGGGCCAGGGTTTCGGCCACCCGCGGGCTGACCAGGGTTTCGAAGAAGACGTACCTGATGCCCAGGCGGCGGCAGAGCTGCACCAGCTCCGCCAGGCGCTCCGGGGCGGGCTCAGCTTCCGGGCTCAAGCCCATGATGGGCACTTGTTCCAGCCGGTAGCGCCGGGCCAGGTACCCGAAGGCGGCGTGAGAGGAGACGAAGGCGCGCTGGCGGGCGGCGGCCAAGCCCTCTTCAAACTGGCGATCCAGCTCCTTCAGCTGTTGGAGGTAAGAGGCGGCGCGAGCGGCGTAAATGGCCCCGTGTCCCGGGTCTACCCGGCTCAACCCGTCTCGGATGGCTTCCACTTGGCGCTGGGCCAGGGTGGGGTCCAGCCAGACGTGCGGGTCGGGAGCGCCCTCCTCCTCCAGGAGGGGCAGGCCGCGGCTGGCCTCTACCACCGCCACCCGGGCGGGCAAGGTTTTTCTCACCTGGGTGACCCAGGGCTCCAAGCCGGCCCCGTTGTAGATGAAGAGATCGGCCGAGCGCAGCATGGCCACTTCCTGCGGCGTCGGCTCCCAGTCGTGGGGCTCGGCCCCCGGAGGAAGCAGCAGGACGACCTCGGCCTGTTCCCCGGCTACCTGCCGGGCGAACTCGTAGAGCGGGTAGACGGTGGTCACCACCCGCAGGCGCCCGGAGGAGACGGGGCTGCCCTCTGGGGGAGGCGCAATGCCGCGGGGGAGAGGGTTGAGCCTGAGCAACAGTGCCCCCAAGGCTAAGAGAGCCAAGAAGAGCAAGACAAAGGCAGCTGTGCGCGCGCAGCGCTGGGTAGACACGGTCTCAAACCTCCTCGATTTCGGTTCAGCCGGCAGCCTGGCAGGCCGGGCAGTAGCCGTACAGTTCCAGGGTATGCCGGACCAGGACAAAGCCCCTGGCCCGGGCGGCCTCAGAGCCTTCCCGCTCCACCGGGCATTGCACGGAGGGGAGGCACTCGGTGCGGCCGCAGCCCAGG
>JASBVW010000158.1 GCA_029961005.1 Bacillota bacterium | reverse complement strand
AGCAGGGGCATCCTGGGGCTTTTGAAGACGAGGGACGCTCGAGTCAAGCTGATTGTTAAACCGGTGAAGCGCGAAAGAGCAGAAACGAAGACTTCCCCTGCTTCCGCGCCGCGGATGAAGCCGGTTCCGGCCCCTGCCCCCCCGCGGCAGCAGGAAGTCAGCCCGGTGGAGCAGCCGGAGCCGGCGGCGGAGGAGTACGTCGCCCGGGCGCGCTCTTTTATCGAAGGGGTCCTGGAGCGTTTGGGCATAGACGCCGAGATCGCGGTCGAGCAGGTGGAGGGAGTGACCACGCTCTCCCTGACCGGGGATGAGATAGGGCTGTTGATCGGGCGCCGCGGAGAAACCCTCAATGCGCTGCAATACCTCTCCAATTTGGTGGCGGCCAAGGCGGGGCGGAGCTCGGCGCGCCTGGTTTTGGATGCGGCGGGATACAGGGCGCGGCGCCTGGAGACGCTCCAACGCTTGGGGAAAAGGCTGGCCAGGAAGGTCAAACAATACGGGAAGCAGGTGGTTTTAGAGCCCATGGCGCCCCATGAGCGGCGCGCCATCCACTTGGCCCTGAAGAATGACCCGGACGTCTACACCTACAGCGAAGGTGAAGAGCCCTACCGCCGGGTGGTCATCGCTTTGCGGAAAAAAGAGAACGGCGAGAGGGCAAAAGAGAACCGCCGCCGTGACACCTGAGCCGGGCGAAGTCCGGTGTGGGCGGAAGTTCAGTGTCGGTGAAAGCAAGAGGCGGCCAGGGTCCCCTGGCCGCCTCTTATCTCTGGGAGCGCCAGGAGGGGATGTAGAGGGAGATGAGCGACCGGTTGCGGGAGATTATACGGGCGGGGGCGGCAGAATTAGGGCTCTCAGTTGCCGAAGCAGCGCTCGACCAGTTTTCCCTGCACTTTAGCCTGTTGCGCACCTGGAATCGGCTCTTCAATCTCACCGGCCTGGAGGACGCGGAGGAGGCGGCCCTCAAACACTTTTTGGACGCGCTGACTTGCCTCACCCTCATCGACCCTCCGTGGGGAGCGCGGGTGGTTGACATCGGGAGCGGGGCCGGCTTCCCCGGCCTTCCCCTGCAAATCGTCCGGCCCGACCTGCACTTTACCTTATTGGAGGCCAACGCTAAAAAAGCCCACTTTCTTGAACAAGCCGTTCGGGCGCTGGGGCTTGCGCGGACAGAGGTCCTCTGTGCCCGGGCGGAAGAGGTGGGGCATCAAGGGGGGCGGCGCGAGAGCTACCATTACGCGGTCAGCCGGGCAGTGGCCGAGTTGAGGGTGGCCTTGGAGTACGCGCTCCCTTTGGTGGTTAGCGGTGGCTTCGCGCTCTTTCAAAAAGGGCCCCGCGCCATGGCAGAGATCGCTGCAGCCGGGCGCGCCCTGCAGATTTTGCAGGGAGAGGTGAGGGAGCAGAAGCGCCTTTGGCTGCCGCGCGGCGCAGGGGAGCGGGTGCTCGTTTTGGTAGAAAAGAAAGGGCCCACTCCTCCGCTCTATCCCCGCCGGCCGGGCGTGCCCAACCGACGCCCCCTTTGAAGTGGACCCGGTAAACTTTGGAGGAAAGTACTCCTCGGCGGCGAAATGGTTAGAGGGTACGCCCGCGATGTTTCACGTGAAACAAAACCTGAGTGGATCCGGATGGGTGTCTGAGCGTGGTAGGCCAGGGCGGGAACGAAAAAAGGAGCCCCCAAGACACGGAGGAGCAGGTGCGCGCCGTGCAGGAGTTGCCGGTCGATTTGATCGACACCAATCCCTATCAACCGCGGCATGATCCGGGAGGAGAGGGGTTGGCGGAGCTGAAGGAGTCGATCCTGCAGCATGGCGTCATCCAACCCATCGTCGTCACGCCGCTGGGCCAGCGCTACCAGGTGGTGGCAGGGGAGCGGAGATTGCGGGCTTGCCGCCTGGCAGGGCGCAAGACCATTCCGGCGGTGGTGCTCCAGGTTTCGGAGCGCGACAAAGCGGAGATGGCTCTGATCGAGAACCTCCAGCGGCGAGACCTCACCTGCCTGGAAGAGGCGCAGGGTTATGAACGCCTTTTAAGGGAATTCGGCCTTACCCAGGAGGCGTTGGCGGCGCGGGTGGGCAAGAGCCAGTCGGCCATTGCCAATAAACTGCGCCTGCTAAGACTGCCCGAGAAGGTGAAAGAGAGTATTTCCCGGGAAATAATTTCCGAGCGCCATGCCCGGGCGCTCCTGGCTCTGCCCACAGAAGAGCTGCAGTTGGAAGTTTTGCGCCTGGTAGAGGAAAAAGGGCTTAACGTGCGCCAGACGGAGGCCCTGGTCGCCAGGGTGCTGGCGAAGGGCCTGCCGGGGAAGCGGCCCCGGCGCAAGATCATTCGCATCTTCAAGGATATGCGCCTCTTCCGCAACGGGTTGTTGCAGTTAATCCGCGACATGAAGCGGGTGGGGCTGGAGGTCCAAATGGAAGAGGAAATGGAAGGGGACGCGTACGTGGTCAGTTTGCGCGTCAAACCAGCGGCAAAGCCGGAGGGGGAGTGAAGATGGGGAAGATGATCGCCATTGTCAACCAGAAGGGCGGGGTAGGCAAGACGACGACCGCGGTCAACCTGGGCGCCTGCCTGGCTGAGGCGGGCAAGACGGTGCTGCTGGTCGACGTGGATCCCCAGGGGAACAGCACCAGCGGCATTGGCATCAGGAAGTCTCAGATCGCTCGGTGCATCTACGACGTTTTAATCAACGACCTCAGCGCCCGCGAGGTAGTCCTGCCCTCCAACACCGAACGGCTTTGGGTGATTCCGGCTACGATCAACCTGGCTGGCGCGGAGATAGAGCTGGTCTCGGTCCTCAACCGCGAGTTCCGGTTGCGCAATGCGCTGACGCCTCTGAAAGGGGAATACGACTACTTGCTTCTGGATTGCCCGCCTTCCCTGGGGCTCCTGACCATCAACGCCCTGAGCGCTGCGGACAGCGTCTTAGTCCCGATCCAGTGCGAATACTACGCCCTGGAAGGGCTGAGCCAGCTCCTGAATACCATTACCCTGGTCCAGAAGCACCTGAATCCTCACCTGGACATCTTGGGCGTGGTCCTGACCATGTTCGACCCGCGCACCAACCTCTCCCAGCAAGTGATTGATGAGGTGAAAAAATATTTTGGGGAAAAAGTCTTCCAGACTATTATCCCCCGCAATATCCGGTTGAGTGAGGCTCCCGGTTATGGGCAGTCCATCATCGCCTACGACGAAAAGTCGCGGGGGGCGGAAGCGTACCGCGAGCTGGCTCAAGAGGTGATCAAGCGTGGCTAGACAAGCTTTGGGCAGGGGACTTACTGCCCTCATCTCTGAAAGTCAATTGCGCGAAGGGAGAGGCCATCCGGATTTCGGTGCAAGCCATCTCGCCTAACCCGTATCAGCCGCGCAAGCATTTTGATGAAGAGAAATTGGAGGAACTGGCGGCTTCCATCAAAGAGCACGGGGTGCTCCAGCCCTTGCTCGTGCGCCGGGTGGGCAGCGGATACCAGTTGATCGCCGGTGAACGGAGGTGGCGGGCCGCCCAGCGGGCGGGCTTGGCAGAGGTCCCCGTCCTGGTGCGCGAACTGGACGAGGCGACCATGATGAAGATCGCCCTGGTGGAGAACCTGCAGCGGGAAGACTTGAACCCGTTGGAAGAGGCCGAGGCGTATCAGCGGCTCCTCCAGGAGTTTAAGATGACTCAAGAGGAGATTGCAGGGGCGGTCGGGAAGAGCCGCTCCGCCATCGCCAACGCCCTGCGCCTGCTCAACCTGCCCCCAGAGATCCAGGCCAGCCTGGCGGAGGGCAAGATCACAGCCGGCCACGCCCGGGCCCTCCTTTCGCTGGGGGATGAGGAGGCGCAGCTGGCCGCTTGGCGCAAGGTCTTGGAGCAAGGGTTGACGGTCCGAGAAGTGGAGGCCTTGGCCGGCTCGCCCCGCAGCTCCCGGGGCAAGCCTGCCTCCCGGCGGCCCCAACCGCCTCCGGTGGAGCCGGAGTTGCAGGAAGTGGCCCGGCGATTGGAGGAGTTTTTGGGCACGCGGGTTATAATTAAGCCGGGGAAGGAGAAGGGCTGCCTCGAGATCGAATATTACGGGCTTGAGGACCTGGAGCGCCTGGTGGAGCTGATCCTGGGTTAGAGACCACATCTTTCTTAGAGGGTTGCTGCCATGATCTATCTGGATAACGCGGCCACGTCCTGGCCTAAACCGGAAAGGGTCTACCAGGCGCTGGCTCAATTTTTACGTACTACGGGGGCCAATCCAGGCCGCGGAGCTCACCAGATGGCCCAGGAAGCCAGCCGCGCCATCTATCGCACGCGCCAGCGGCTGGCCGAGTTTTTAGGGGCCGCTCGGCCCGAAGAGATTGTTTTTACGTCCAACGCCACGGAGGCACTCAACCTGGCTATTAAAGGGGTCCTGGCGCCGGGAGACCATGTCGTCACCAGCAGCATGGAGCACAATTCAGTGGCGCGCCCGCTGATGGCCCTGCAGGAGCAAGGGGTGGAGGTGACGG
>JASBVW010000157.1 GCA_029961005.1 Bacillota bacterium | reverse complement strand
TTCTGGGCCTTTATTGTCGGGGGACTCATCAGTACCGCAGGTCAAGCGGTCTTCGATTTCTACCGGAGCCTGGGGTTCTCCGAACAGACAGCTGGTGGCCCGACCGCTGCGACCATGGTCTTTGTGGGCACCTTTTTAACCGCCCTGGGCATCTACGATGAAATCGGCCGGGTGGGAGGGGCGGGGTCGGCCATTCCCATTACTGGCTTTGCCAACTCCATCGTGGCCTCGGCTATGGAGTTCAGAAGTGAAGGGTTCATTATGGGGGTTACCGCCCGGATGTTCCAAATTGCCGGGCCGGTCATCGTTTACGGCGTGGTTTCCGCTCTTCTGGTCGGCCTGGCCAAGTGGCTTCTGACAGGGGGATGAAAAGGTGGCCGCAAAGAAGCAGGGCAGGCAAAGCCTGGTCTTTCCTAGCGCTCCGGCAATCACCCATACCTTCACCATCGTCGGCCCCATGGAGGGAAAAGGCCCCCTGGGTTACCGGTTCGATACCATTCTAGAAGATACTTATTACGGCGAGCGGACCTGGGAGAAGACGGAGACCAAAGTGGTGCGGGAAACGGTGCAACACCTGCTGCAAAAGGCTAACTTGCCACCGGAGGAGGTGGACTTTATCCTGGCCGGCGATCTCCTGGACCAGATCGTAGCCAGCAATTTTGCCCTCCGGGAGCTGCCCATCTCTTTCTTCGGCCTCTTCGGAGCCTGCTCCACCATGGCCGAGGCCCTGGCTTTGAGCGCCATTTTGGTGGAAGGAGGATTCGGAGAGCGGGCGATAGCGGTCTCCTCCAGTCATCACAATACCGCAGAGCGCCAGTACCGGTTCCCCACCGAACTGGGGACTCAGCGCTCCCCCACCGCTCAGTGGACCGTGACCGGGACAGGGGCGGCCTTAGTCTGCGCGGGTGGGCAGGGCCCCCACATCACGGGAGCCACGATAGGTAAAGTCATAGACATGGGGGCTAAAGATCCAAACGATATGGGGTCGGCTATGGCCCCCGCGGCTGCCGATACCATCGTCCGCCACTTCCAGGACTTCAACCGCAGCCCGGACTACTACGACCTTATTGTGACAGGGGATTTGGGGAAGGTGGGGCTGTCTATCCTGCACACCCTGCTGCAGCAGCAGAAGGTCGACCCTGGCCCGCGCCTGAGCGACTGCGGGCTGATGATCTACCGGCCGGACCAAGACGTCCACGCAGGGGGGAGTGGCTGCGGTTGCTCCGCGGTGGTCTTCTGCGGCCACCTCTATAAAGAACTTTTGGAGGGAAAGAATCGCCGGCTGCTTTTGGTAGGGACGGGGGCGCTGTTAAGCCCCCTGACCTACCAGCAGAACGAGAGCATACCCGCCATCGCCCACGCGGTGGCCATCGAGGTGTGAGCTTGTGCAGTACCTGATTGCTTTTGTCGTCGGAGGCCTGGTCGGCGCCATAGGGCAGATCATCTTTGACACCACCAAGCTGACCATGGGCCAGCTGATGGTCGCTTTCGTGATCGCGGGCAGCCTTTTAACCGGCTTGGGGCTCTACGAGCCTTTCGTCAAATGGGCCGGGGCCGGAGCCTTTATCCCCGTCTCCAACTTTGGCTTCGTCCTCACGAAAGGCGTCCTGGAAGGGGCGAAGGCGGGTGGACTCTACGGGGCGCTCTCCGGCGTCTTCACCCTGGCCGGGGGGCCGGTGGCAACGGCCATCTTCTTTGGCTTCGTCTTTGCCCTCTTCTTCCGCCCCCGGGGTTGAGGGAGGGTTTACGCAGCCTCCTCTAGAACAGAAAAAGCGCCAGATCGGCGCTTTTTCTCGTTTCGCGCAGATTTTAGGCTTCCACTTCTGCCCTGCAACCGCGCGGCCTTACCGCACGGTGGTGGGGACGAACAGGTCGACGATACCGATGACGAAGGCCGCCAGCAGAGCGCCGATGACTGATACCCGCATCCCCGGGACCAGGAACTGAGCCGCATAGATCACCACCGCCGAGACGAGAAAACCGACGATTCCTCGACTGTACGGGGATACGTTCCTGCCCAGAATGGCCTGGATCAAGTATCCCAGCACGGTAATGACCGCGGCAGCGATCAGCGCTTGGAAGAAAGTCAAGGCTTTAAACCCAGGAAGGAGATATCCGATGAACATCAAAACGACCGCAGATGCAATAAACCGCAGAACGTGCCCCAGCCACTCCATAGCTCTCACCTCCGCCCTTTTTGGATTGGTCACGCTTAGCTTAGCCAGATCGCCAGGAAATATGCGGGCCTTATAATCTCTTCCCCCCTCATCAATACTAAAAGCTGGAGGAGGTGGCGAGACGTGCGCATCGGCATACCGAGGGCCCTGCTCTCCCACAGTTATTTGCCTCTCTGGGCCACTTTTTGGCAAAAGTTGGGCCATGAAGTGCTTCTCTCCGGCTGCACCACCAAGACCACCTTGGATCGCGGAGTCAAACTAGCGGTGGACGAAGCCTGCTTACCGATTAAGATTGCCTACGGCCACCTCGGCGAGCTCAAAGCAGCAGACGCCATCTTTTTGCCCCGCCTCATCCGCGTGGAGAAGCGGGCTTATCTCTGCCCTAAGTTCATGGGCCTGCCTGACATGCTCCGGGCAGCCCCCTCCGATTGGCCGCCTTTGATCGATGTGAAAGTGGACCTGCGACGGGAGAGCCTCTGGCAAGTGGCACGAGCAGTGGGCAAGTTTTGCGATGCCGGGCTAATCGCAATCTGGCGGGCTTTGGCGGCAGGCCTCTATGAGCAGAGGCGCTCTGAAGCGCTGCTCCAAAGCCGCGGGTTGACCCCGCCTGAGTTTCTAACCCCTTTGCCTTCCGGTCAAAGCTCAGTCCTACCGCCCTGGCGCCGCCTGCGCCTCCAGCTAGCCGCGCGGGCAGACCTAACCCCCCGGCCAAGGAGGCTCCGCTTGGGGGTGTTGGGCCATCCCTACAACCTCTATGATCCGCTGGCCAACTTCGGGCTCTTCCGGATCCTGCAGGAATTGGAGGTGGAGGTTCAGACGCCCGAGATGCTCCCCGCTCCCCTCCTGGAGCGCTGGGCGGCTCGACTGCCCAAACCTCTCTTTTGGACCTTCGGCAAGCGCATGGTAGGGGCGGCTTACTACTGGCTTTCCTCGCGCCAGGTCGACGGCCTTATTCACTTGCTTTCTTTCGGCTGCGGGCCGGACTCGCTGGTGGGGGAGCTCATCCAACGCGAGGCCAGCCGCCGCAGGCGCGTGCCATTTCTGCTCCTGACCGTGGACGAGCACACAGGAGAAGCCGGTTTTAGAACCCGACTAGAGGCCTTTATAGATATGCTCAGGCAGCAAAAGGCCCGGGCAGGAAAGGGGAGACCGCCGTGGGAGCCCGCGTAACCTTCCCTCATATGGGCACCCTCTACATCCCCGTGCGGGCCCTTCTGGAACGGCTGGGCCTGGAAGTGGTGGTGCCACCCCGCCCCACGCGGCGCACCCTCTCCCTGGGAGTGGAGAGCGCGCCGGAGTTTGCTTGCCTCCCGTTGAAGATCAACCTGGGCAACTACCGAGAGGCAGCCGAATTGGGGGCTGAGACCATCATTATGGCCGGGGGGGTCGGCCCCTGCCGCTTTGGCTACTACGCCCAGGTGCAAAGGGAGATTCTCCGCGATCTGGGCTATTCCTTGGAGATGGTGGTCCTGGAGCCTCCCCAAGGGAACCTCCTCCAGTTGTACCGGGCTCTTCGCCGCCTCTTGGGTCGCCTGCGCTGGAGCACGATCAAAGAAGCGGTACAGCTGGCCTGGTGCAAAGCGGTGGCCGCGGACAGCCTGGAGCGGGTGCTGCAAGCCGTGCGTGCCGTGGAACCTTCTCCCGGCCAGGCCGACCTGGTCTACCGCCGCGCCCTGGTCAAGCTCGATCAGGCGGCTGACGTAGCTTCCGTCCGGGCAGTAGCCGAGGAGGGGCGACAGGAGCTCCTGCGCCTTGCCCCCGCCGACGCTCCCCCGCCCCTGCGCATCGCGCTGGTGGGCGAGATCTATACTTTGCTGGAGCCGTTCTCTAATCTAGAACTGGAGCGCCATTTAGGCCGCCTGGGGGTACAAGTGGTGCGGCAGATCTTCCTCACCCATTGGATTCAAGAGCACCTCGTCCCGCGCCCCTGGCGCCCCTCCGGCGAGGAGCTGAACCCGCGGGAGTTGGCCTTCCCTTATTTGCGCCACTTTGTCGGGGGGCACGGCTTGGAGACCATTGCGCACTCGGTCTACTTCAGCCGGCAGCGCGTAGACGGAGTGATCCAGGTAGCTCCTCTCACCTGCATGCCGGAGATCGTGGCAGAGGCAATCCTGCCCCAAGTGAGCCGGGAGTTGGACCTGCCCGTGCTTACGCTCTTCTTCGATGAACACTCAGCTGAAGCCGGTCTGCTCACCAGGTTGGAGGCCTTCGTGGATTTGGTGCGCCGCCGTAAGGCCAGCCGGCGAAAAGGTCGTGTCAAGGGACAGTGAAAATGTCACCCCCTAAATGATTTTTGGGGACAGTGAAA
>JASBVW010000156.1 GCA_029961005.1 Bacillota bacterium | reverse complement strand
CGGATCTCCCGGCAGGAGGCCCTCCTCCCGGAGGACCGCAAAAAAATCGGACCACGCCGCCTCTTCGTCTTTGTAAATCAACAAAGAAGGCAGCTTGGCCCGCAGCTCCCCGTAGACCATATCCCGCACCAGGTCCCGGCACTCCTCTTCGCCTAAGTCCAAGCCGGAGTCAAGATCGACGTATGCCTCCACGATGAGGAGTCCTACGCCGGCGAACTCCGCCTCGTACACGTACTCCTCCGCTGCCGCCGGCCCGACCGCAGCCACAGCGGCCAAGGCCAGCGCCACCGCCGCCACCGACCACCGGCGCAATGCCCCGCGCCCCATAGACCTCCCTCCCTGCGTGGGCAACGTTCAACCGGCGTTTCGCCGCAGAGACTCTCCTCCCTCTCAGTTTAGCACGGCGGTGAGACAGGTATGGTCGCAATCGCTCAGCTAAAATCTTAGCTACGCTCGTTGAGGAAATCGGATGGTCGGGGTTGACAAAGCTCAGGCCAGGTATTACCCTTTAGGTAAGGAATGCACTTCCTTACTCGAGTGCGGCAATCTCATGGCGCGGTACTACTTGAGGTGAGATCATGTACAAGGCCAAAATTACATCTAAAGGGCAGGTTACCATCCCCGTGGAAGTCCGTCGCAAGCTAGGTTTAAAGCCCGGAGACACGGTTGAGCTTCGCGAATCGCCGGCCGGCTATGTCCTGCAGAAGCACGTGGATTCTTCGCCTTTCGATCGCTACGTGGGATACCTGAAACGCAAAGCGGACGCCGGCACGGATGCGTTGATCAGGGAAATGAGGGGCGAAGGTGATTAGCGCTGTAGATACAAACATCCTTTTGGATATCTTGCTACCAGACGAGCATTACTATCACAGTTCGAAAACCCTTCTCGATAAGGCTTATAGAGAAGGCGGCTTAATCATATGCGAGGCCGTCTACGCTGAGCTCGCCTGTCAGTTTGAGGAGCCAGGTGCACTGGAGGAATTCTTGGCTGATACCGGCATCCGCCTCCTCCCCTCCAGCCGGCAAGCGCTGCGTGAGGCAAGTATCGCCTGGCGGACCTACACGCGGCAACGAGGGCGACAACTTCAGTGCGCCTCTTGCGGCCAACTCCAGACGCTCTCTTGTTCCCACTGCGGCGCCACACTTACGTCGCGCCAGCACATCATAACTGATTTCCTCATCGGCGGACACGCGCTGGTCCAGGCTGATCGCCTGCTTTCCCGGGACAGAGGGTTCTATCGTTTGTACTTCCCCAAGTTGAAGGTCAACGCCTGACTACCGCGCCCGGCCCCGAAACTCCCAGGGGCAGAGCCAATACTCCAGGGTCTCCAGGCCCAGGTACAGGGTGAGGCCCAAAAGGCTCATGGCCACAATGCCGGCGAACATCCGTTCGTAGTCGGTGCGCCCCCAGGAATCCATGATGAAGTAGCCCAGGCCGCTATTGGTGGCAAAGGACTCGGCGAAGAAGAGGACCGCCACCGCCGTGCCGATGCTGATCCGCAGGGCCGTGAAGATCCGGGGCAGGACGTAGGGGAAGAGAACGTGCCGGTAGACGTCCCACTCGGTTCCCCCCAGGGACTGGATGCTGTAAATGGCCGCCTGCGGCAGAGAGCGGGCGGCATCCCGCGTGGTGACCAGGATCTGAAAGAAGATGGCCAGGGTGATCAGCACCACCCGGGAGGCGTCGCCCAGCCCCAAAAAGATGAGCAAGAGAGGCAGGAAGACGATCTTGGGGATGGGGTAGGTCAGGTGGATGAAGGGGGCCGTAATCGCGTCCAGGCGGCGGTTGCGCCCCAGGTAGAGCCCCAGCGGCACGCCCAGCACCAGCCCCACCCCCAGGCTGATCAGAATGCGCCGCCCGCTGACCCAGACGTGCCCCCAGACCTCCTCCGCCCGCCGGTCTAAAAAGGCCTGCAGGACGGCCAGCGGCCGGGGCAGGGTGGGCGTGTTGAGCCACCAGGAGAAAAGGTGCCAGACGGCACGGTGGGCCTGCCGCAGATTGAGCACCGCCCGGTTGACCCGCCGCACGCGCACCGCCTCCTCACCTCCTGCAACTAGCTGGCCAGCCGCTGCCCCTGCAGCCGGGAGCGCAGGTAGTTGACCGTCTGCCAGAACTTTTCCGTGGCCCGGTAATCCGGGTCGCCCATGCCCGGGTTGTCCACCACCTCCAGGATGCGCCCCGGCAGGGAGGAGAAGACGGCGATGCGCCGCCCTAAAAAGGCGGCCTCTTCGATGTTGTGGGTGACCAGGACCGTGGCCAGGCGGCGCCGCTGGATCAGGTCCAGGAGAAAGTTCTGCAGCCGCTCCCGCGTCAGGGCGTCCAGGGCCGAGAAGGGCTCATCCATGAGGAGCAGGGAGGGCTCGGTGACCAGGGACCGGGCGATGGCCACCCGCTGCTTCTGCCCTCCCGAAAGCTCCTCCGGGTACCGCTGGGCCAGCTCGGCCAGCCCCAGCTCTTCCAGGATCGCTTCGGCCCGCCGGGCCTGCTCCCGGCGGGGCAACCCCCGCATCTGCAGGCCCAGGACCACGTTCTGCCAGACGGTCTTCCAGGGAAAAAGCCCGTAATTTTGCAGGATGAGGGCGATCTCCCGCTGCCGCTGGCGGGGACTGGAGCCGCAGACGGCCACGCGGCCCCCCGCCGGGTCCAGAAGCCCCGCCAAAAGGTAAAGGAAGGTGGTCTTCCCGCAGCCGGAGGGCCCGATGACGGCCCACGCCTCTCCTTCCCTCACCTGCAGGTTGACCTCCTCCAGGACCTGGACCTTCCTCCCCCCGACGCGGTAGAAGAAGTGCAGGTCCTCTATCTCCACCACGGGCGACCCGCCCACGGCACTTTCCCCCCTCAAACCCAGATCGGTCGGCCTACTCCACGAACCGGTTGTCAAAGAGGGTCTCGTACTCCGGCCCGTGGGCGATCAGCATCTTCTCCAGGAGCCACCGCACCACCAGGTCGTAATCTTCCTTCCGGGGCAGGGTGGGCTGAGGGAAGTGCGGTATGGGGTAGACCCGGGCAATCTGCTCCGGCACCTGCGCGTTCTTAATCAAGAGGGGCCGGTACCGCTCCGGATCGGCGTTGATCGCCTTCACCGCCTCCCGGTAGACCTGGTAAAAGCGGCGGAAGGCCTCTTTCTTGCGCTCCAGGGAACTCCTCTGCCACAGGTACACGATGGGCGAGAGGTTGTGCCGGGACTCGGTGTCGCTGGCGATCACCCGCGCCCCCCGCACCTCGGCCGCCGCGGCAATGGGATCGGGCAGGGCAGCTGCCTTCAACTGCCCGCTCAGGAGCATCTCCAGGCGCAGCGGGATCTTGGCCACCTCTACCTTCTTGATCTCCGCGGGCTTGAGCCCTTTCTCCCGCAGGAGCTGGTCCGTCACGAACTCAATGATGGTATTGCCGGAGATGCCGATGGGGACATTGCGCAGGTCCTCCACGCTGCGGATCCCGGAGTTGGGCGCAGCCAGGATGGCAAACCGCCCCTCCTGCGGCGTAGCCCCCAGGGTGATGGAGGTCACCACCACGTCCAGGTCGCTCTTCCTCAAGAGAACGGCAGCCACCAGGTCGGTGACGATGCCGTCCAGCTGCCCGGCGCGCAGGGCCGTGTCGCGCTCGATGGCGCTGGCGAAGGTCACCAGCTCCACCTTGATCCCCGCTTTGGCAAAGCGCCCTTCCTCCGCCGCCAAATAGAGCGGGAGCTCGTCCTCCACCGGCATGAAGCCGATGCGGATGGTCATCTCATCCTGCGCCTTGGCTGCCGCCACCCCCGCGCTCGCCGCCAGGAAAAGCCCCAGCAAGACCCCCGCCTGCACCAAGGCCAAGAGCGCCCGCCCAGCCCGCCTCCTCCCGGCAAACTTTCCCTTCCTTGAAGCCACTGAAGTCACGTTCGCCTTCTCCTCCTTTCACTCTTTACCCCGGGTTCTATTCCACGGGCCCGGACCAGGGCCGGTACAGGTCGTGCTCCAACCCCAGCGCATCCAGGACCCGGCCCACCACAAAATCCACCAGTTCGGCCACCGTCTGCGGCCGCGTATAAAAAGCCGGCATGGCCGGGACGATCCTGGCCCCGGCCCGGCTTAAGGCCAGCATGTTCTCCAGGTGCAGGGCGTGCACCGGCGTCTCCCGGGGCACCACCACCAATGGGCGGCCTTCCTTCAGCGCCACGTCCGCCGCCCTTTCCAGGAGCGAAGAAGAGATGCTGTGGGCAATGCGGCCCAAAGTCCCCATGGAACACGGCACTATCACCATTCCCGCCACCGGAGCCGACCCGCTGGCCAGGGGGGCGGTGAGCAGGCGATTGTCGTAGTAGGTGAGCCCCTCCCTCTCGGCGAAAGCCTCCCGCAGCGTCTCCTCGGCCGGGCGCTCCGGGGGAGGCGTCCAGCCCAGCTCCTGGCGGCAGACCTCCCACCCCGGGCCGGAGATGATCAGGTGCACCGGCAGCCCCCGCTCCAACAAGACCTCGATCAAGCGCCGGGCGTAGAGGGCCCCGCTGGCCCCGGTGATCC
>JASBVW010000155.1 GCA_029961005.1 Bacillota bacterium | reverse complement strand
GAGCCGCCGCCCAGTTGGCGCTCCCCGCCACCTCCGCCAGGCGCCCGGCCAGGAGGTCGTAGCGCACCGAAAGCTCCACCTGGGGGCCGGAAGCCGCCTCGCCCTCCGGGCGCCAGGCCAGCCGCCCCGTCAGGGCGCTCTCCCCCTCCCGCCGGTCCACCAGGAAAGGGCTCCGGCCGGCCACGGCTTCGACCTCGTAGCGCAGGCCCGCCGCCACCCGGGAGCTGAGACGCTCCTCCAGGTCCGCATAAGCGCCGGCTGCCGCCTGGAAAAGGCCTCCTTCGTAGCCCCTGGCCTCCAGGTCACCGCCCAGGCTGAGGCTCAGCGTGGAGTCGGTGGAAAAGGGTCCCACCGCCCACTTTAATCGGCTGCCGGCGTACCAGGCTTTAGCGCCAGTTTGCGCCTCCTCCAGGCGCCCCACCTCCCCCGAAGGGGTTAAGCGCAGCGGCGGATGACGACCTGCCAGAACGGCCTGGCGCTCGGCTCCTTCCCACAGCGCCCGGGGCAGGTAGCGCAGGTCCCGCCGGGCTGGTTCTTCGACCTCCGGATCGTCCCGCTCCGCCGCTTCCAGCTTCCAGCGGCCGGCCGGCCCTTCTCCCTCTATCCACACCCCGCCGTCCAGGTCGGGAGAAACCGGATTCCCGTCATAGCGCACCTCCGCCCCCCCCAAGCTCCCCGGCGCCACCTCGTGCAGGTAGCTGAGGGCAACCTGAGGGCCGCGTCGGGAGGTGGTCTCCACCTGTCCCAGGACCAGGTCTTTCGGCCCCGGCATGTACTGCTCGTTCAATCCGGCGTAGAGGCCCTTGTCTTCATTATAACCCGCGTAAGGCATGGGCAGGCGCTCCCAGGCCCTTTTCTTTAACAGACTCTCCCGCAAGGGCAGGCGCAGGTCCAAAAGGGGCAAAACCCGCTGTCCAAAAAGCTCCAGCCACAGGCCCCGGGCGGAGACCCACTCTCCGGGCTCCAGGGTCAGGTGCTGGGCCAAAAACCGGTAATCCGGCCGGGGCAGGTCGCACTCCGTGAAGGAGGCGCCGTCCAGGACGTACCAGCGGCCTTCCAGGTCAAAGCGGCCCGCCTCTCCGGTCAGGAAGAGATCTCCGACCCGCCCGCGCAAGTTTTTGGCCTCGCCGACCCCTTCTTTGGTATACGCCCTCAGCTCGTCCGCTTGCAGTTCACCTCCGGGCCAGCGCAGGCGGAGCTCTCCCCGGGCCGCCAGGATCCCCTCTGACCAAAACTCCTCCACTTCGGCCGCCTCCAGCTCCGGGGGACCCTCCCGCCCGCCCGCCGCACCTGGCGCCAGCACCTCCTCCCCCGCCGCTGCCCCGCTCGCCGCGGCCTGGGCCCTCCCGCCGCCGGCCAGGGGTGCCAGGGCAAGGCTCAACCCCAGGAGGAGAAGGGCCATCCCCACCCCGGCCGCCAGGGGCAGCCGGCGCTTCTCTCCCCGCCGCGGCAGCCGGTGCCGGGCTGTACCCCTGCCCTGGCGCACCCCGCCGGGCGAAGGCGGGAGCAGCAAATGGTCCCTTGAGTACTGCTTCGGAGGCTGCGTCTTCTGCTGCATGGCTCTGCGCTCACTTCTTGGACCTTGGAGGGGATTTAGTGCCGCTCCCCATGGTTTCGACGGCCCCCCGGGCGCCTCCTGTACCGGAAGGCCAGTAATTTCTGCTTCCGCCAGCAAACTCTTCTCCCTGTCTTTTTGCGTAAACTCAGCCACCAGCACCCTCTTCCGGCCCCACCGGCAGGGCCAGCACCCGGGCCGGAGCTGCGACCTCCACCTCCACTTCGGCCCCTACGGGAATCAGGGTCTCCTGGCCCCGCACCAGCAGCGCCGCTGCCAGCCCCACCGGCGTCCCGGTGATCACTACGCCCAGCAGGCCGGCCGCGGCAGCAAAGAAGACGGAGTTGGTGCGCACCGCCGGGGCTGCCGCGCTCAGCCGCACCGGTGTGCCGTCCAGGGCGGGGAGGAGGCCGAACTCCACCTCCACCCGGCCGTCGCGGCCCAGGGCGCCGGGCGCCGCCACTGCTTTGACCTGCCCCCGCCCCCGGGCACCGGCCGGGAGCACCAGGAGGTCCCCCAGGCGCACGCTGCGGACTAGTTCAAACTCCACCGGCTCTCCGGGCCGGGCCGCCGCCGAATCCAGCTCGGTCAGGAGGCGCACCGCTACCGCAGTGCCTGCCGGGACTTCGCAGGAGACGAACTCCAGCCGCCCCTGGGGCGCGATGGCCTCCTGGAGGGCCCGCATTCGCTCAGAGAGAGGGCCTGTCCGGGGCCCGCCGAAGATCCTCTCCTCCAGGCGCGCCACCCGCTCTTCCGGGGTACCCGCGCTCACCCGGCGCGCCACCAACCACTCCAGGGCGCCCAGTTGCGCCGCCCAGCGGGACTCCTCGCCTTCCGGGGTCTCCGCCGCTCCCGTCCATCCCGCCAGGAGAGCGCCGGCACAGCCGCACGAGTCCTCCCCTCCGGCCGGAGCAGCAACAGCCAGGGCGCCCCCCCGGGACGCCCCTAGCAGCAGAATGATCAGGCCCCAGGCTATTCCTTTCCGTCCCATCTTGCTCCCTCCGTCCGGTTTCCGCGGCCGGAAGTCCCGACCGGTTAAAAGTGCAGCGCTATCTCGGCGGTGGCCGCCGACTCCGCCGCCTGACTCGTCACCGCCCCTTCCGGCCCGAAGTTGATCAAACGGTAGTTGAAGAGGAGCGACGCCCCCGGGGAGAGGCTGTAGCTGACCCCTACCGAGGTGGAGGTCTCCCGCCCGCCGGTCAGCTCCTTCTGAGCATAGCCCAGGTTGGCCGCCAGGACGGCTCCGTTGCTGAGCCGCAACTTGAGCCCCGCCGTGGCCTTTTTGCCGTCAAAGCGCAGGAAGGGGCTGTCGCCAGATCCCCCGCCGGCGTTCTCCAGCGGCTTGGTGATGCTGATTCCCGCCTGGACTGAGGCCTGCTGGGTGAGCTGCACGTCTACGCCCAAAGTGGTGGATGCCCCCTGGGGCTTGCTCTCCCCGACAGTGACGCGGTCCAGGTCCACCAGCCGCACCTCCCCCGTTGCCGGGGCACTCTTCCCCGGCGCGGCCGCAGCCGTCCACCCCGGGGTGCCCGCACCAGCGGCGCTGCCCGCCTCTGCCCCCAGCCCGGCCCGGGCGTCCCCAGGCGGTTTCAAGAGCTCCAGGCCCGTCCTCACCGTCACCCGGCCGAAGCGCAGGAAGAACCCGTACCCGGTAGAGGCAGAGCTCCCCTCTTCTGCGGGCAGGAGAGGAGCGGAGCCGGACTCCACCCGGTGCAGGTCGGCTCCCACCTCCACCTGGCCCAGGTTGACCGCCGCGCCCACCCGCGCCGCGCCCCCCTTCTGGTCGCTCGGCGCCGCGGGGTGCACCACTTCGCCCGAGATCTTGAGGTCCTCCGAAACCTGAAATTCCCCGCTCACCAGGGCCATCTTCTGGTTCTCCAAGCTCAAGGGCAGCTGAAGGCGCGGATCGAAGGACGGCTCATTGCCCAGGAGGTAGAAGTAGTGATCCGGCTGACCGCCGAACCTCGTTTGGCGCAAGATGACCACGCCCCCCGGTGCTCCTTGCCCCTCCGGGGGCTCCTCCCAGGCCAGCGAGAGGCGATCAAGAGGCACGCCCATCGGATAAAGCTGCAGGTGCTGCTCCGGTGAAGGGACCTCGGCCTCCGTCACTTCGTCCAAATCGCAAAAACGGAAAGTGGGGGGTACCTGGAGGGGGATTTCGCCCATCCTCCAACCCAGCATCTCCAGCTCCGGCCAGTATTCGCGCAGCAGCCGCCCCAGGGCCCCTATCACCGCCGGCTTCAGGTTTAAGGGGAAGGTCTTGCCGTCCCGGACCACCAGGACCGGGCCGGAGCTGTTACCCTCCTCCGCGGTTCTCCCCTCCCCTCGCTCAGTGAGCACCCTATCCAGGGCCTCTGAAAGCAGGAGGGCCACCTCGAACCTGGTCAGAGTATAGCCGGAGGTGAGGAGAGAGGGCCGCTGCTGCAACAGATCCGCCGAGGAGAGGACCGACAGGTCCAGGTAAGTCCAGTGGCCGGACGCCACTTCGGCAAAGGGCCCCGGCCTCGCCTGAGCTACAGGACCGGAGCGAGGCCCGGCGGCCGAACCGGCAGGCGCTCCGGCCGCCGCGGCGTGCACAGAGGGGAGGGCCAGGCACAGTGACAGCGCGGCCACCGCCACGGCTGCGGCCGGCCGCAGACGCAGAAACAGCGACAGCCACCTCTGCGCAAGCCGCCCCAGTCGCTGCGGCCGCAGAGACTCTGGCGGCTGGGGGAATCCCCGCCGCCCGCTCTTGCTCTCAGCACCTCCCTGGCCCGCCATTTCTTGCGCCTCCAGGCTAAAAGATCCTGCTCTTCCTTTTATTTTTTCCTAAAAAGGCAAAATCCCTGCTCACCGCGAAATTTTTCCCCACTGACGCAACTTCTGTTCAGGACGCAGCGGGCGGCCCCGGGTTCTCCCCTCCCCGGGTCCGCCCGCGTAGTCGGGTTAAATGATGTCCCCCCTTGCTCGTCCACGGAGGAGTC
>JASBVW010000154.1 GCA_029961005.1 Bacillota bacterium | reverse complement strand
TCCGCACTACCAGTTCAAAGGTCATCTGGCCCACCACGGCCAATACCTCCGGCAAGGCCATTTCGCTGGCCAGCAGAAGCCGTTCCCATCCCCGGCGCACCGTCAGGTAAGCCACTCCGCCGACGATCAGCACCTTCAGCAGCGACTTGAGCAGCTCTACCAGCGCCCCCTTGGAAAAGATGCGCCGGGCACCGGCCAGGGGATTGATCCGGTTCAGGTCGGGCTGGAGCGAGCGGGTTTGAAAGAGCACCCCTACCTGAAGACCGTTCCCCAAGATGCCCACGGCCAGAGCCACCAAAAAGACCGGCCAGAGAGCCTGCAAAAAGGTCCCAGCCAGGCGCAGGGAGAGAACCTCGAGGGTAGCCGGCGTGATCTCCCCTGGCGGTGCCGCCAGGAGCTCCTGGGTCTGGCGGCTCATCACCTCCAGCATCCTCCCCCCGGACCAGCGCAAAAGGTACATGAGGGCCAACAGCAGCAAGGCCGTCACCAGGTCATGGCTGCGCGGAACATGCCCCTTTTTGCGCGCCTCCTCGCGGCGGCGCGGCGTGGCCGGCTCGGTGGCCTCGCCGGCGAAGAGCTGCAAATCCAGAATAAACCAGCGGCCTTCCTCCATCTTAACTACCCGCCCCCAAGAGCCGATACAACAACTGGAACATCTCTGCGTCTGCCCCGAAGAGCTCTTGCACCAGTGAGACATAGAGAGGAAGGACGATCAGCAGACTGATTAAACCAACGGCGATTTTGGCCGGGAAACCCACAATAAAGACGTTAATTTGCGGCACGGTGCGGGTCACCATGCCTAAAGCCACATCGGTCAAAAAGAGCGCCGCTACCACCGGTAGGCTAATCTGAAAGCCCAGGGCAAACATCTGGGCAAAGCCGGCCAGGAGGAACTGGGTCATCTCCGGTTTGAAGGACCAGCTCCCGGGCGGGAAGAGGTCAAAGGTGCGGCTCAAGGCTTGAAGGAGATAATGGTGGCCGTTGATGCTGAGGAAGATCAGGGTAGCCAAGATGAATTGAAATTGACCCAAGATGGGAATCTGCTGGCCGAACTGGGGATCCAGGACGTTGACCAGGCTGAAACCCATGGGAAAATCCATCAGCTGGCCAGCGATCTGAAACACCGCCAGGTTGAGCGAAACCAGAAAGCCCATGATCAGGCCGAGCAAAAGTTCGTTGCCCAGCGTCAGCGCGTACGTGTAAAGGTCAGCCGTGCGCAAATTGACCGGCAGCGTCGCCCCCGCCGGGAGGAGAAAGAAGGCCAGAAAAAGGGCAAACCCAATTTTGGGCAAAGCGGGCACTGCCCGGTTGGCAAAGAACGGGGTCGCAGTCAGCATGCCCGTTACCCGCACCAGTACCAGCAAAAAGCGGTCGAACTGATCCGCCAGAGCGTTGAGCAACGGCATCGTCTCACCCGGCCTTCTGAAAAATTACCGCACCACGGTGTACAAAGACCCCAAGAGGCGGGTGGTGTAATCGCTCATCACCTTGAGCATCCAGGGGCCAAAGACCACCACGGCCACCAAAACGGCAATGATCTTGGGGACGAAAGCCAAGGTTTGCTCCTGAATCTGCGTAGTAGCCTGAAAGATGCTCACCGCCAGGCCTACCAGGAGACTAAGCCCCAAAATAGGCGCCGAAACCAGCAAGACAATCCACAGCGCCTCTCGGCCCAGCTCGATGATGTACCCTTCCGTCACCGCAGGTTACCCCCTTTCCCAAGCCCTGAAGATCAATGAAAACTCAA
Organism: Bacillota bacterium; assembly: GCA_029961005.1. Taxonomy (GTDB): domain Bacteria; phylum Bacillota; class UBA5301; order JASBVW01; family JASBVW01; genus JASBVW01. Next base: position 2,868 of record JASBVW010000154.1, on the reverse strand, counting down.
CAAGAGCGAGCGCACCACCAAGTGCCAGCCATCCACCAAGACAAAAAGCAAAATCTTAAACGGCAGCGAAATCATGACCGGCGGCAACATTAACATGCCCATGGACATCAGGGTGCTGGCGACGATCATGTCTATCACCAAAAAGGGCAGAAAGATGGTAAAGCCGATCTCAAAGGCCGTCTTCAATTCGCTGATGACAAAGGCCGGGATGGCCACGTAGAGCGGCACCGCCTCTTTATTGGCCGGCCGGGGGAGGCGGGCCATCTGAACAAAGAGCTCCAGATCCTTTTCCCGCGTCTCTTTCAGCAGAAAAGCTTTTAAGGGGACCTCCGCCCGCTGCAAAGCCTCGACCTGGGTGATTTCCCCCTTCAAATAGGGCTGCAGCGCCTGGTCATTGATGGCCTGCCAGGTCGGCGCCATGACAAAGTAGGTCAAAAAGAGCGACAAACCGATCAATACCTGCGTGGGCGGAATCTGCTGCAGCGAGAGGGCGGTCCGCACGAAAGAGAGCACTACCACGATGCGTGTAAAGGCGGTCATCAGCACCAGGATCGAGGGAGCCAAGGAGAGCACGGTCAGGAGGAAGATGATCTGCAGACTGACCGCCACATCCTGGGGCCGCGCTGCCGCATCGATGCTAAAGCTAATCCTGGGCACCGGCACCACCGGGGCCGGCGCAGCCAGGGCCTGCGCCGTCCAAAGGGCCAGTGCTCCTGCGAGAATGAAGATCCCCCTTCGCCCCGCCTTACTCACGCCCGTCATCTCCGCTCTTCCAGCCGCGCCAACGTCCCAGCAAACGGGCGATCTTCTCCTCCACCCAGGTGGACATCCTGGCTTCCACCTGCTCCTCCTCGGCCAGCACCTCCAGCGCCTCTCCCAGCTCGGCTACCACCTTTACCTCGCGCTCCCCGGCCGCCACCAGGAGGAGCCGGTTTAAAGCGCGCACCAAAAAGAGCTGGGCCCGGGGGCCTAAAGAGCAGACCTCGATCACCTCCAGGTACCGGCCTTTCCACGCCCGCCAGCCCTGGCGAGCGTAGAGGCGGGTCGAGAGGTAAATCACCGGGAGGAGCAACAGTGTAACTGCCAGGGCCCGCCACAGGTACGAGCTTTCCATCAGCCAACCGCCCTCTTTACCGCTTCCAGTACCCGCTCCGGCTGGAATGGCTTAACGATGAAATCTTTGGCGCCGGCCTGAATAGCGTCAATCACCATCGCTTGCTGCCCCATAGCGCTACACATGATCACCACGCTATTGGGATTGATCTTGCGAATCTCTTTTAAAGCAGTGATCCCGTCCATCTCCGGCATGGTGATATCCATGGTGACAATATCCGGTTTGGTCTCGCGGAACTTTTCGATGGCTACGCTGCCGTTCTCCGCCTCTGCCACCACTTCATAACCCGCCTTCACCAGGATATCCTTGAGCATCATGCGCATGAAGGCCGCGTCGTCGACGATCATTACCGTTTTCCCCATCTTCTTCTTCCCTGCCTCATTTGGTTAATTAGCTCACTGGAGACCGCTGAGCCGCTCCACCGGCGAGAGGATATCCACTACTTTGACGCCAAAGTTCTCGTCGATGACCACCACTTCGCCCCGGGCGATCAGCTTCCCGTTGATCAAGATATCCACCGGCTCGCCGGCGAACTTCTCCAGCTCGATCAGGGACCCTTTCCCCAGCTCCAGAATATCCTTGATCAGCATCTTCGTCCGCCCCAGCTCCACCGTGACAGGCAGAGAGACATCCATCAGCAGCTGGATGTTCTGCATCTGGCGCTGATCAACCTGCGGGGTCAGAGGGGCAAATTGGGCCGGCTGCACTGAGACAGGCTGCTGGCTCGGCTGGGGGGCGGCGGAAACCACCGCCGAACGCAGAGGGGCTGCCGGCTGCCGGGGCACCTCCGCCCCACCTTTCGCCGCCGCAGCCGCGGCCGGCTTGGTGAACTCGGGTACGCTGGCCATACTGGTTGCCACCTCCTCCGAAGAGACTGTATTCTGGTAAACCCCCTCGATCATCCGCCGGGCGAACTCCAGCGGGATGATCTGGTAAAATTGGCTCTGCAAAAGGCCCTCCACCGTGAGGTCGAAGGCCACCTGGACCAAAGGATCTTCCTTACCCAAAAGGTCGAAGGCAGCGGCGTCCTTCTCCAGATCGATGAGGCGGGTCACGGGAGGAGAGATCTCAATCCGCCGGCTCAAGAGGGAAGCCACTGCCGTAGCGGCCGAGCCCATCATCTGGTTCATGCACTCGGCCACTGCGCTGAGCGCCACCTCGTCCAGCTCGTCCGAGACGTTGACGCCGTCGCCCCCCATCATGAGATTGCCGATCACCGCTGCGTCATGTGGTTTCAGGAGAAAGATGTTGAGGCCCGTCAAACCCTTGACGTACTCCACATTGACTACGATGCAGTAGCGAGGAGAACCGGTGCGCAACCCCTCATGGGTAACCAGTGAGACGCGGGGCGTGGTAATCTCCACCTTGTGGTTCAGCACCTTGGAGAGGGCAGTGGCGGCTGCGCCCATGGAAATGTTCCCGATCTCCCCGATGGCGTCCATCTCCGCAGGGGAGAGCTCTCCATCCCGCCCTGGCTCAATCTTCTCGGCCAAAGTACCGCCCCTACCCGTCGGCTGGGGGGCCGTCTCTGCCTCCGGCCGGCTCGGCCCTTTGCCGCGGTCGATCTCCTTTAGCAGCGCATCAATCTCCTCCGGGGACAGGATCCCGTCGTCACTCGCCATTTTCTACCCCTTCTTTCTCTACTGAGATCACCTGGACCGCCAGCTTGCTCCCCACCGTCCCCGGTTGGGCGCGGAACTTGGTCCGGCTCCCAATCGTCACCGCCAGAGGATCCCCCACCCGCGTAGGGAGAA
>JASBVW010000153.1 GCA_029961005.1 Bacillota bacterium | reverse complement strand
AAAGGAAAATGAAGCGGGGCGGGGGTAACCAGCCCCGCTTTAATCTTTTCCGGGGTTGGCCAGCCTTCCCCAGCCTCCTGGGGCAGGGCGGGCGTCCGGGTCTGCGGCTAATCATCGCCGGGGGGCTTCTTTTAGTGATGACGGCGGTGATGGCTACCAACTATATCTGGACCTCCCGGCAGCAACGCCAGCAGGCTCTGTTAAGCCTGCGCGCTGAAGCGCAGGTCATCACCGCCCAGTTCATGTCTATGCGAGCTTTCATAGCTGCTCACCAGGATCGGATCAACTACGACTCCCAGGGGCGCTTTGAGTTTAAGCACCTCAACCCAGCTGCGGTAGGCAAGGGGGTGGCGGACCTCCTGCGCCGAAACAGCGACTACAGTATCAAGCAAACCCGCCTGGCCGCCCGCGATCCGGAGAACGCCCCTGACGCCTTTGAACGCCAGGCGCTGATTCGCTTCAGCCGGGAACCCGCGCTCAAAGAGATCTTTGCGCCTGATACCGTCAACGGCCTCCCCGTCTACCGGTACCTCTTGCCCATGTATGCGGAAGAGGCGTGCCTGGAGTGCCACGGCGAACCCAAAGGTGTACCCGATGTTGCCGGGTACCCCCGGGAGGGGCTGCATAGAGGGGAGCTGGCCGGGGCCTTGAGCATTACTGTGCCGGCGGAGCGGTTCTACGCCGCCCTGTGGACCCATAGGATGGGTTATCTGGGCTTTACCCTGGCCCTTTTGCTGGCTACTGTCTTGACCCTTTACTTGCTCCTCGAGCGGCTGGTCCTTCGGCCCCTCACTCAGTTGCAGGCGCTGGCTGTCCGGATGGGGCAGGGTGATCTGGCCGTAGATCCGGAGCGCATCGAAGCGGTGGGGGAGATCCGGGAGCTGGCCGGGGAATTTGGCGCCATGGCGCGCCAGCTGCGGCGGTTTTACGAGGAACTGGAGCGCCGGGTCCAGGAGAGGACGGCCGCCTTGCAGGAGGCCAACCGCCAGTTGGACCAGGCCAATCGCCTGCAGGCCGAGTTTCTGGCCAACATGACCCATGAGGTGCGCACCCCGTTGACCTCCATTATTGCCTTCACTGAACTCCTTTTAAACCAAGTGTTGGGCGAAACCAACCAGGAGCAGCGCCAGGCTTTGCGCGACATCCAGGAGAGCGCCCAGCAGCTCTTGACTCTGGTCAACGATCTCCTGGACCTGACCCGCATCGAAGCCGGGCGCATGGAGCTGCACCGGGAAGCGGTGGATCCCCTCGACCTCCTGCAGAGCTGTGCCCGGACTGTAGCCCCTCTGGCTCAAGCTGCGCAGTTGCACCTGGAGGTGGACGTGCCGCTGGAGCTCCCCCTGATTGATGCAGATCCGGATCGCTTGCGCCAGGTGGTGCTCAACCTCTTGAGCAACGCCCTCAAGTTTACCCCGCCGGGCGGCCGCATCTGCCTGAAAGCTCGGGCCCAGGGGGAGGAGGTAACCGTCTCGGTCTCCGACACGGGCATCGGGATCCGGCCGGAGGATCAGGACCTCATCTTTGAGAAGTTCCGCCAGGTGGACGGTTCTGCCACCCGCCGCTACCGGGGAGCGGGGCTGGGCCTGGCCTTAAGCCGGCACCTGGTGGAGATGCACGGGGGCAGGATTTGGGTCCGGAGCCGCCCGGGGGAAGGGAGCACCTTCGGCTTTACTGTGCCGTCCTGGCGCGGACACCGCTCTAGACTGCCACAACCGGCGGCCCGGGGCTGAGGGAGGAAAGTTGCGTTCATGCAGGGAGCCAAGATCCTGATCGTGGACGACGAGCCCAAGATCCGGCGGGCGGTGGAGCAGGCCCTGCAGAAGGAGGGTTTTCGCTGCCTGCAGGCCGGGGACGGGCCGTCCGCATGGCGGGTCTTTCAGGAGGAGAGACCTGATCTGGTTATTTTGGATCTGATGCTGCCAGGGGAGGACGGCTTTGAGGTCTGCCGGCGGATCCGCGCCCAGAGCCAGGTCCCGGTGATCATTCTTTCGGTGAAAGGAGAATTGACCGACAAGGTGGCGGGCTTTACCTTGGGGGTGGACGATTACCTCACCAAGCCCTTCAGCCCTGCTGAACTGGTTTTGCGCGTCAAGGCCGTGCTGCGCCGAGCCTATGCTCACCAGTCGGCCCCCTTGGCCGGAGAAGTGATCCGGGCTGGAGATCTGATCATCAACGCAGCCCAGCGCTCGGTGCACCGGGGTGAGGAGGAGATCACTCTCACGGCGCGGGAGTTTGACCTCTTGTGGCTTTTGGCCGCCCACCCGGGACGAGTCTTCACGAAGGAACAAATCCTCGACCGCATCTGGGGGTGCGACTACGTGGGCGACGAAAACGTGGTGCCGGTGCTGGTGCGGCGGTTGAGGGAGAAGGTGGAGCCAGATCCTGCCCGTCCCCGGTATATACAGACCGTCTGGGGGGTGGGGTATAAGTTCAGTCCGCGGGCGCAGCGGTGGTAAGGAATCCCATTTTTAAGATTTTGTAAGGATGGTGCAAGAAAGGCGCAAGCTTTGGCTGGTACACTGGAGCCAGGATCGACTGGGCGAGCAACTTAAAGGAGGTGTCCACTTTGAGCGTTCAGAAGAAGGTCCTGGTTGCAGTGGCAGTGGCTTTGGCAGCTGCGGGAGGGATGGTCCTGGCAGCGACGGGCTTGGCCCCGGGCGAGGGGGACCCGGCGGCCTGGGGCAAGCTATATCCTTTGCAGTACAAAAGCTACTTAAAGAACGCGGAGATGTCGGGGACCGATTTTGGCGGCTCCAAGCCTGTTTCCAAATTGGAACAGGCTCCCTACCTGAAAGAGCTCTTCGCGGGCATGCCCTTCAGCGTGGAGTACAAGGAAGACCGGGGGCACACCTACTCCCTGGAAGACGTGCGCCTGACCCAGCGCAAAAAGCCCTCGGCCTCCTGCCTCAGTTGCAAGAGCGCGGACGTGCCCGGCCTCATCAAAGCGGAGGGAGTGGGCTTTTATGCCCTGCCCTTTGAAGATGCCAGCGCCCGGGTGAAGAACCCCGTCGCTTGCCTGAACTGCCACGACCCGGCCACCATGAAGTTGCGCCTCTCTCAACCCGCTTTGGTGGAGGCTTTGCGTAAACAGGGGCGCAATCCTGACACCCTGACGCGGCAGGAACTGCGTACCCTGGTCTGCGCTCAGTGTCACGTGGAGTACTATTTCCGGCCGCAAACTAAGGAGGTGGCCTTCCCCTGGGACAAGGGGATGAGGGTGGCCGACGTGGAGCGTTTTTACGACGAGCAGGGGTTTAAGGATTGGACCCACCCCCGCTCTGGGACCGACCTCATCAAGATCCAGCATCCTGAGGTAGAACTCTTCCAGAGCAGCGTTCACGCTGCGTCAGGGGTGACTTGCGCCGACTGTCACATGCCGCGGCTGCGGGAGGGCAACGCCAGTTACACCTCGCACTGGTGGACGAGTCCCCTCAAAACCCTGGAGGAGTCTTGCGGTGGCTGCCACGCCCAGAGCCCGGCCGAGCTGAAAGAGCGAGTCCTGTACACCCAGCAGCGCACCGCTGAGCTCTTAAAGACAGCAGGCCTGGCCAATGTGGCTGCCATTGAAGCCATCGAGGCGGCGGCCGGGGTTCCCGGCGCCGATCCCAGGCTTCTCCAGGAAGCTCGCGCCCTCCACCGGAAGGCGCAGTTGCGCTGGGATTGGGTTGCAGCCGAGAACAGCACCGGCTTCCACAACCCACCGGAGGCGCTCTACGTCCTGGGTCAATCCATCGAGCTGGCCCGGAGAGCGGAGTTGACGGCCCGGCGGGCGGCCGGGAAATGACAAGAGGGGAAAAGTAGCGCGGCGGTTCCGGCCGGGAGCGGATTAAACGGGCCGGAGAGCAGGTAGCAGGTGCCAGGGAGCAGGAGAGGGGCCCCGCGGCTTTGGGGCAGGGCCCCTCTCCTGGTGGAGAGCTAATCCGGTGCGTTAATGAATGCTGCGCTTGCCCAGGCGGAAGACGAGGTCGGTGAGCACCCGCTTCTCCTGCTCCGTGGCCACTTCCCACAACTCCTTAACCAGGGCTTCTTCCGGGGTGTCGGGCTTGGCGAAGTTGAGGAGGAGGTCGGCCAGGTTAACCATGCCCTCCTTCATCACCTTCTCAGAAACTCCATGCTTTTGCCCTTCTTCAATGCGGCGGGCCAAGGTGGCTTTGAAATTGGCCAGCAGGTCTTCCGGCACGCAAGTTCACCTCCCAGGGTGGTAGAATCTGCCGTTCATAGCATGGCCCGCCGGCCGCTCGGTTATGCACCAGCAACGAGCGCAGTGCCCTGTGCCTGACCTGCCACGTGAAATAATGACATGACCCTCCCCAGTGAGAATGCTATAATAAATGGGGAAGGGGAGGCCATTGCAATAATGGATTTAACGGAACTCAAGGCGCGGATCGCCAGAGGCGAAGATCTCCATACCGACTTCAAAGAACGGTTCAGCTCTGACCGCGAGTTGGCCAAGGATCTGGTTTCCTTTGCCAATACAGACGGAGGTCAACTCATCTTCGGTGTGACTGACGATAAACATGTGGTTGGAGTTGATAACCCTGACTGGTTGTGTGCCAAAGTAGAAGATGTGGCTTTTCAGCACTGTGAACCACCGGTGACGGTGGTACAAGAGGTGCTT
>JASBVW010000152.1 GCA_029961005.1 Bacillota bacterium | reverse complement strand
ACCGGCAGTTCGTCCACGCCGTTGTTGATCTGGGCCATGAAGAAGAGGCGCGGGGCGGCCGCTTGCACCCCCGGCACCTCTTGAATCCGGGCCAGGGTCTCCTCTGCGTCGGGGAGCAAGCGGTTCAGAGGCAGTTCTTCCCGCTCCTCCCAGTACCCCGGGGCGTGCACCCGCAGGTGGGAGGTTTCCAGGTTGATGAGGTTCTCGATGGACTGCCGGTCGAGCCCTTGTAGAAGGGAGTCCAGGATGATAAAGAAGTACAGGCCGACGGCTACTGCCAAAAAGGTGAGGATGGTCCGGCGCTTATGGCGCCAGAGGTTCTTCCCCGCCAAGGTCAGGAAATAGCGGAGCACGCCTTTACCTCCTCTCGTCCTTCTCGATGCGCCCGTCCCGGACCTCGATCAAGCGGCGGGCGTACTTCATCACCCGCGGGTCGTGGGTGGAGAAGAGGAAGGTGACCCCCTTCTCTTCATTCATCTGCCGCATGAGAGCGAGGATGGCCTCGCCGTTCTCGGAGTCCAGGTTGGCGGTGGGCTCATCCGCCAGGACCAGCTTCGGCTCCTTGACCAGGGCCCGGGCGATGGCCACCCGCTGCTGCTGCCCGCCGGAGAGGTCGATGGGTTTGCGGCTTTCCAGGCCGGCCAGGCCCACCTCGCCCAGGATGGCCTCGACCCGCTTTTTAATCTCCGCCTCCGAAAAGCGGCCCAACAGGCGGAGGGGTAGCTCTACATTTTCGAAGGCCGTCAGAACCGGGATCAGGTTGTAGGTCTGGAAGATGAACCCGATCTCCAGGCGACGGATATAAGCCAGCTGGGTGCGATTTAAAGCGGAGAGTTCCCGGCCGCCCAGGCGGATGCTGCCGCTGGTGGGGGTGTCCAGGCAGCCGATCAGGTTCAAGAGGGTGGTCTTGCCCGACCCGGAGGGCCCTGCTATGGCCGTAAACTCGCCCTCCTCCACCGAAAGGTCGATCCCTCGCAGCGCGGGGACTTCCACGCGCCCGTGGAGGTAGGTCTTGGTTACCCCTTGCAGTTCCAGCACCTTCATCGTCCCTCATCTTCTCCTTCCTTGGGCTCTTGCCGTGCAAGCTTCCAGCGCCGGTAAACCTCCTGGAAACAGCTCTGCGAAAGGGCTAAGAGCTCCCGGTATTCTCTCAGCCGCTGGCTGGCCAGGCGGTACTTTTCTTTTTCGGAGTCGGCCACCTCTTGCGAGTGCGGGAAGGCGGCGAGGGCCTTTTCCGCTACTTTCCGCCCTTCTTCCAGCTTCTGGAGGCTGGACGCGAACAAAGTCTCGCTGAAATCGGACTCAATGACGTAATAGTCTTTGCGATCCCGCCCCGGCGGCAGCCTGCGGCAGAACTTAGTCCTCTCCAGCGCCCGGATGTGGATGCTGACCGCCGCTTTGGAGACTCCCAGGGCGGCAGCTACCTCCTGCAGGCTCAGCGGCCGGTCGGCGAAGATCAAAAGGCCGGCGATGCGGCCCATCGTCTCGTTGGCGCCGTAGGCCCGGAAGAACCGGTCCATTTCGTCAATGAAGATCCGCTCTGCTTTTTGTAGGTCCCCCGGCATCGGCACTCCCTCGCTTGGAGACATCGTTTATAACGTTTATATAATTATTAACGACAGGTAAATTGTATCTCACCGGGGAGCCGCTGTCAAACGGAAACCGGTGGCGCCGGCGGCCGAAGCAGAAAAAGGAGCGCCTCCCCGGGCGGAGAATAGAGTGGGGGAAAGGAGGGCTCAAGATGCCGGAGAGAGGGGCGTTTTGCCTGGCCGTCTGTCAGCTCCGGGTGGGGGAGGAGAAGCGGAAGAACCTGGAGCGGGCGCGCCAGTTCATCCGTCGCGCCGCCGCCGGCGGGGCGGAGTTGGTGGTCCTGCCGGAGATGTTCAACTGCCCGTACCGTAGCGAGGCCTTTCCGCGCCTGGCCGAGGAGTACCCCACCGGCGAGAGCATCCAGATGCTGGCGGAAGCGGCTGCCCAGGAGGGGATTTACCTGGTGGGCGGCTCCCTCCCGGAACGGGAAGGAGAGCGCCTCTACAACACGAGCTTTGTCTTCGCCCCGGACGGCCGGCTTTTGGCCCGCCACCGCAAGCTGCACCTCTTCGACGTGGACCTGGCCTCCGGCCTCTCTTTCCGGGAATCAGACCAGCTCGCGCCGGGAGACCGCCTGACCATCTGCGATACCGCCCTGGGGCGGCTAGGGGTGATCATCTGCTACGACCTGCGGTTTCCGGAGCTGGCCCGGCTTTTGGCCCTCCAGGGAGTGCAGCTCCTGGCGGTGCCGGCCGCTTTTAACACCACCACCGGTCCGGCCCACTGGGAAGTGCTCCTGCGGGCGCGGGCCATTGACAACCAATTCTTTGTCGTGGGGGCTTCACCCGCCCGCCATGCTGGCCAGGGCTATCAGGTCTACGGGCACTCAATGGTGGTGGACCCCTGGGGGACTGTGCTGGCCAAGGCGGGGGCGGAGGAGGAGGTGCTGGAGGTCCGGGTGGACCTGCGGCGCCTGGAGGAAGTGCGGGCGCAGCTTCCCCTCCTGCGGCATCGCCGTTCCGACCTGTACCTCCTGGAGGCGCGAGGCGAGGCTGGGCCTTCCCCTCCCTGAGGGCGGGGCTCTCTGCGGTGGCGGCCCTCGGGCCGGACACTTTACTGCCCTGCCGGATATTTCCGGCAGGGAAAGTTATTTTTGCGGGGAACTGGGCATAATGTGCGGAGGAGGTGAAATTATGCGAAAAATCACCATCTTGACAGCGCTTACTCTTGCGGCTGTCCTGGCGGTGGGTGTGCCCGTCCTGGCTGCATCCGGCCGGGCTACCGTCGTGGTGCGCCGCGTCGGCGCTTCCCCGGCGCCCCTCCTGGGCCTGGCCTTTTACAACCTGGAGGCCAGGAACGGGGACTGGTCTGCCTGGGAGTTCTACGGCGACCTGCCGCTCAATGACCGGTGGAGCGCGGTGGGTTCTTACCTGCCGGCCAGCTACAGCAAAGACCTGGAGGCCAACTTTCTGCACCTGGGCGTGGCCCACCGGGTCAACAGTCAGCTCTCGGTGGGGGGCGGCCTGGTGCAGCGCACCTACCGCGGCGACGGCTGGAGTGATCAAGCGTCCGGGTTCCTCCTGGGGTTGCAGGGGCGCGTGAACTTCAACCCTCAGGTGGCGGGCTACGCCTCCCTGGGGTTGGGGTCCTTGGGGGGCGATGCCCTGACCGAATACGCCCTGGGGCTCGCCTTCACCGTCAACCCCCAGGTGGCGGTCACGGCCGGTTACCGGCTGGTGGACGACGGCTCGCTCTTGTCCGGGGCCGGTGGATTCGGCCTGGGGCTGGCTGCCAGGTTCTGACGGCTGCGGTCCAGTGAGTAGACGAAGACCAAGACTTCCGCCACGATGCGGTAGAGCTCGGGTGGAATGAGGGAGTTGATCTCCAGTTGGGCCAGGGCGCTGGCCAGAACGGGGTCCCGGTACACCGGGATCCCGTACTTTTGGGCCAGCTCCAGAATGCGCCGGGCGACGTACCCCCGCCCCTTGGCGACCAGGCGCGGCGCCAGGTCGGCCTCCGGATCGTAGCGCAGGGCGGCCGCCTGCTGGGGTTCCGCCCCAGTGGCCCGGGGCTTTAAAGAGGGCGGGTGAACCGGCCGGAAGATGCGGGGGCGCGAGGGCGGCAGATCAGATCAGCTCCTTTTGTTACAATCTCAGATCGATGCTGGTCAACTGCAGCTCCAGCGGTGGGAGAGCGGAGCGCTGGCGCCGCGAGCGGGTGCGGAAGGAGACTTCCCCCGGCTGGTAGCCGGCCCGCTCCACCAACTCCCGCAGGTCCTCTTCCCGCTCCCGGAAGAGGGCTTCCACCTCCGGCGTCTCAGCCTCCAGGCGGACGTCCAGGCTGCGGCCGGCGGCCAAGAGTTCCACCTGCACCACGCCCAGGTGGCGGGTGGAGAGGCGGCAGATGATGTGCATCTTCTCCGGGTCCACGGCCGGGCGCCCCTGCTCGTCGCGCCGCACCCGGATGGCCAGCTCCGCCGTCTGGGGTTGCCCATTGATCAAGAGGGGGAGCTGGAGGTAAAGGAAATGGGGCGCCCCCGACTGGGCGGGAGGTTGGCTGGCCACCTGCTGGGCGGTCAGGTTAGCCAGGGCCTGCTCTGCCAGTTGCTGCACCGCCGCCCAGCGAGCGGAGGTCAGGAGCGGCGGTGGAGTGGGTGGAGTGAGGTCTGAAGGCGGGGGCAGCCCGCCGGCCCGGGGAGAAGCTGCGGAGTCGGTCTGGCTTCCGGCCTCCAGCAGGTGCTGAAGGGGGGCCCTGAGGAGCCCCAGGGCTTGCACGGCCCGCTGCAGTACCGGCGGGAGGTGGAGCACCCCCTCCGGCTCCTGCAGAAAGCGATCCAGCTTTACTAAGACCTCGCCGGCCGCCCGGGCGATCTCCTCGCTCAGTGCCGGAAGCTTAGCCGACCCCTCTCCGGAAAAGGGAGCGGAGTCCGACGGTGCCGGTGCGCCTCCGGCCGGCTCTACTTTTCCGGCCCCGTCGGCTGGCCACATCTTCAGTTCTTCTACCAGCGCCGCCAGCAGGGCTCCCAGGTCCAGTGGGGAGTAGTCGGCTCTTTCGCCGGTCGAGAAAGGGTATTGAACAGCCGCCGCCACGGCGGC
>JASBVW010000151.1 GCA_029961005.1 Bacillota bacterium | reverse complement strand
GTAGATCTACGCCTTTATGAAACTCAATTACCCCGAGGTACCCAAATACTATTTCTTTCTTGTCTTCACGACTTCTTTGTTTAGTCTGTCCAGATGGTTTGGGAATACCTTGACTAATCACCATCGCTTTATGAGGAGGTACCCGCACAAACTTCGAAAAATGTTCTTTAAACTCCACGGTTGAGAAGATTATCTTATCCAGTACGTGCTCATAAAGGTAGTCAATATACTCCCGATGAGCGTAGAGCTTACCCGCCAGCGCACCGATTAACCTGCTTCCAAAGACGCGATTTTGCTCCACATTCCCAGACACTGCCGGAAAAATACAGCGAGCGCATTGCTCCACCGTTTCTGGTCCCAGGCAGATTTTGCCCTCTTCGTTAATCACGGGTGACATTCTAAAGCAAATCTCTTCATCATTGCAAACATGTTTGACTACACCCGCTCCATAATCTGAGGCCATTTGTATAACTTGAGGGAGCATATAAACGAAATCTACGATATGAACAACAGTAGGCTTAAAGTCCTCAAAGGCTTTTTCATACACTTTGAGCAGATTTCTATCGGTAATCCACGGGCTCTCTAAAAAAGTATTCGCCCATGAAAGTCTGGGCACTTTGTAAATCGTTACGCCTTCCCGCTCCTCTTTTTCCACTTCCATTTTGGCACTCGCTGCGGAACTGGTCGTCAGTACCCCTACCTTTATCCCGTTCCTGGTTAATAACGTGGCGTATTGCCACGTTTGCAGGGGGGTACCGGTGAATTCGTCCGGAGGCAAGGCATGACACACCAACAATACTCTCAGCGGAGGAGGGCAAACATCCGGGGATGGCTCTTTGAGGCCCAAAAACAGTAGATGTTCCGGGTCTTGGGCGATGTTCGGCAAAGGTCGAACCGCATATAAACGCGGATCAGTCTCGTGCGCGAGGCCTGATTCTTCATAGACCCGAATGTACTTCCGAACGAACCTCCGCGCTTTAATAACCGTCCAGTTGGTACGATGGTCGGAATTAAGATCGAGACCATGGTATTTCCAGACAGGGAGGGTTATAGCTACGCTTCCGGCAGGCCTGGCTGCCATTAAAGCTTTTTGAAGGAATATGTGAGGGGTTTCCAGATGCTCGAGGACTTCTGACAAGATCACCCCGTCAAATTGGCGGCCACTTTCGCCAAAATCAGCAATATCAGCAACTTCAAAAGCAACCTTCTCCTCGGGAGGAAGGCGCCTGGCGAATTCAATCGCCATTGGATCATTGTCGATCCCTACTATTTTTTTCCCTGTCCGGGCCATTAATCTGGCTCCATAACCGCTTCCACACCCTATATCTAAAAACGTCTCCCCTTGCAGCACTCTGCCACGGTAAGTGTACACCTCATAAATTTTGCGTTGCGTCATAATATCTGTGAGCGCAATATAAGGCGTTCGATAAATGTTGCGCTCCCTAGAGGAAAAGTCAGCTAAGAAAGATCCCTTATCGATAATGGACAGAGTGCTATGCAACCCTAAAGTATGGCCATGACTCTGGAGAGCCTCTACAATTGAGCGGAGGAGCTGCTCCCGTTGGTTATAAACCGCCATTAAAGACGGCAATTCAAGCGTCAGGTCTCCGCTCGCATCCGTGACCTTACAAAACAAGATAGGATAAAGGTATTTTTCGTCTTCTAGTAATAAATTGACCACCAACGAATCTGACAAACGAAATAAATTAAGTCCTGTCAGCCGCAATCCGCCTGGCGGCAAAGAAGATACAACCTGATACTTATCGAGAGCAGAGGAAAAACTTACCTTATCCACTGTCACTGATTTCCCTCTCTCCTAGGCGGTCAAGCCCCACGCTTTATTCCTTGCGCTCCTCGATCAACTTGCTCAGATCGGAGAGCCTGGCCGCCTGGGCGGCGCGGCGGTTCTCCTCCTGGATCTCGCGGTACACCTCTTCACGGTGCACGGGGATCTCCCGCGGGGCTTCGATGCCCAGCTTCACCTGGTCGCCCCGGATCTCTACCACCGTGAGTTTGATGTTATCGCCGATGATGATGCTCTCGTCGAGCTTGCGCGTCAGGACCAGCATCCTTACGCCCTCCCTGGCCGAGGGCCGGGCCTCGCCCCGGCCCCTGACCACTTTGCGCCTTGCACAACCGCTTCTTTTCGCCTCATCCCGCCGCCCGCTGGGCCAAGACAGCCAGCTCCTCCTTTTTGGGTGTCTCGCCCTGGCTGCTCCGGGCGGCCAGCTGCCTCAGCCCCTCCAGAATCCGGTAGCGGATGGGGTAGCTGCCCTCGCTCAGGATCACCTGGCGCCCGCGGTGGTTCTTCAGGTTGATCAGGACCGGCGCCTGGAGGTTGGCGGTCATCTCCGCGGGATTCTCCGGGACGGTGATAATGGCAAAGATAGCCAAGTCCGCAGCATCCTGCAGTCCTAGTTTCTCCGCTTCCTGGGGCGGCAATTCGAACTCGTAGGAGGGCAGGAAGTGACAGGGGTCCGCCACCACGAAGGCCAGATCGCCCCGATCCAGCGACTGCAGCCAGTAAAAGGGCCCTCCCTCTTTCTCCGCCACCAAAGCGAAGAGGCGCTCCTTTTCAAACCCAGGAAGTCCCTCTTCGAAGGTTAAAACCTTCTCCGCCGGGACTTCCAACAGGCCAAAGCGCGTCGTTTCAATTTTCATCTTTTCTCCCCCCACTTCGCCCGTGTTCCCCTCCCTGGCTCCCTCCGAAGTCGGAGGCAGGAAGTCGGAGATCGGAACCAACCTTAACCTCCCCGCCTCCCGCCCCAATACCTCAACTCCTGATCTTCATTTCCAAACCTCTCGCCTCTCTCTTCCCCAACTTCCACTCTCTAACTTCTAACCCCTAACCTCCAACCTCTAACCTCCAACCTCCAACTGATTTCCAGCTTCGCCGGCCGCACCTCGACCCGCAGCCGGCCGCCTTCCACCCTGATCTGGGGCGGAGTCTGCGGCACGAGGGCCACATTGGTCTCTGGCGGGGCAGGCCAGCTCTCCGCCGCGATGGCCGCGATGGCGTTCTCCCCCGACTCAATCCGCATCAAGCGGTCCCCCTCCGCCGACCAGCGCCCGATGCCTTCCAGGGCCGCCTCCCGCCCCTGCTGGACCAGCTCGTCCATGCGCATCCAGATGGTGTACAGCCCTATCTCCTTGAAGGTCTGGCGCTGGTCGATGCTCAACCGGAGCGGCTCGCGCTCCAGCTCCAGTTGCGCCCTCTCCTGGCGGATCTCCACCCGCGGTGGCCACAGGCGGCCCACCCGGAGGAGCGGCTCCCTGCCGGTGCCAAAGAGAAACGGCTGCGGCCCTTCGACGCGCACCGCCCCCCTCACCTCCTCATCCAGCCAGCAGCAGACCCTTCTTCGACGCCCGCCCAAGCCCTTTCACCGGAGAAAGTCCAAAAGGGTGGGCTGGATGATGCGCGCCCCCGAGTCCAGGGCCGCCCGGTAGATGCTCTCCTGCATCTTCAGATCCAGGATCACCTGCGCCATGTCCGCGTCCTCCACCTGGCTCAGGAGGCGGGTCAGGTTGACCTTCTGCGCGGAGAGCCTGTCCTGGGTAGCCTCCAGGCGGTTCATGCGCGCCCCCACCTCGGCCCGCCATTGCAGGAGGTTGTCCATAAAGCCGTCCAGCACCGCGATGTCGTTGGAAACCGCGGCCACGTTATTGGCTGTCAGGTGATCCCGCAAACCGATGAGCGCGCTAAACAGGTCGCTCCCCGCAGGACCGAAGGCTTGCTCGCCCGTCACGTTGACCCGCAGGGTTACCCCCTGGCCGATCTCGTATTCCATGGCGTCAGTGCTTGGGCCTCCGTTGTAATTGACCGCCGTCCAGGGAGAAGTAGGCGGGACGCCGGTATAGGGGGCGGTATATCCCGGGGGGTTGGGCCGGGTCTGAAAACCGGCAAAGATGAAGCGCCCGCCGTGATCCGCATTGGCCACCTGGACAGCCTGCTGGATCAATTGGTCCACCTCTTTGGCCAGGGCCTGCCGCGCTTCGCCAGACAGGCTGCCGTTGGCCCCGTAGACCGCCAGCTCCCGCGCTTTCTGCAGCACGTTGCCCATCTCTTCCAAGGCGGCATCAGTAGCCTCCAGCCACGAGCGAGCCTCCGCCACATTCGACGAATACTGCTCGTTCTCCACCAGGGCCGTGCGCAGGAACTCACTGCGTCCGATGCCCACCGGGTCATCCGAGGGCACGGAGAGGCGCCGCCCCGTGGCCAGCATTTCATTATTCTTCGCCAGCCGCTCCACGTTGCGCTGCAGGTTGCGGAGCAGGTTAGCCGTCAGCATTTGGTTGGTGATGCGCATCAATGCGTCGCCTCCTCGCTCACCGGCCCACTAAGCCCATGCGGTTGATGATGGTGTCAATGAGTTCGTCCATCACCGTCACCACCCGGGCCGCCGCGTTGTAGCCGTGTTGAAACTCGATCAGGTGGGTCATCTCTTCATCCAAAGAGACGCCGGCTACCGCCTGGGCCTTGTCCTCCAAATGGCCCACCAAAGCCCCCTGGCTCTCCGCCAGATCGCTGGCCTTGCGGGAGTCCACCCCCAGGTGGGAGATGATAGCCTCGTAAAAGCCGTTGAAGCTCTGGTTGCCCAAGGCGGCCCACAGCCTATCCTGAAGCTGAGCCATGGCCAGAGCGTTGGAGCCGTCTCCGGGTGCGCC
>JASBVW010000150.1 GCA_029961005.1 Bacillota bacterium | reverse complement strand
TTCTCGCATCCAGCGCCACAGAACCTCCCGCCAGGGCCGGCGCCCGTAGAACCGGACAGAGGAGGAAAGGCCGAGCCCGGCCGCCAGAGTCTCCAGTTCCCGGCGCTGGGGTCCATCCCCCACCAGCCACAACTCTACGTCCCTTTCGCGGCGAAGGGTAGTGAAAGCCTGCAGGAGTACGTGCACTCCTTTTTCCGGTGCCAGGCGGCCCACATACAAAAGGCGCGGCGGGGAGTGCAGCGCCGCCGGCCTGGAGTGGTGGAGATCCTCCCGGGAGAGCTTGCTCTCGTTGGCTACCACTGCCGGCAGGTCGGCCCGTAGGCGGAACCTTCTCCTGGCGGCCTCCGACACGAACACACACAGGTCCGCTCTCTTCAGGGCCACGGCAGTAGCCCTTTCCGCCAGGCTCCGCAGGAGGGGACCCACCACCGGCCCCGCCTTTATCTCCAGGGCGCGCCATCCCTCCCCTACCAGATGAGCTACGCGCACGCCCCGCGGCCTCCGGTGACGGCCCCCCAGCCCCCACCAAGGGGTTAGGAGCAGGGCTGCCAGACCGCCCAACGAAGGGAGCTTGATGTAGGCAAGATCGGAGCGGGCCGCCAAACGAGCCGCTTCCAGCGGATAGGCCAGGCCTCGCACCAGCCGGATAGCAGACCTGGGATGCCAACGGTATCCGGTCAATTCCACCGCTACTCCGGCCGGGAGAGGAAGGGGAAAGACCTCCTCCGCAGCCAGGGCCCGCGGGTAAAGGCGGCCAAAAAGGTACAGCCGGGTCACGGGCAGGCCGCGTTGGACCAAGAGCCGGCACCACCGGTCCAGGGGGAAGTCCCCGGCCAGGTAAACCCGACCTTCCTCATCCACGTAATAGCGCTGGTCGCCTACGAGAGAGAGGATTATTGCTTCCGCCCCCCTCTCCAGCGCAACAGCCCTCGATACAGGCGCCGAAGGAAGGCCCCCGTGCCGGGGGGCAAAAAGACGGTCGTTTGGCGGAGGGCAAAGGCCAGCTCCATCACCGGGCGCGGCCAGCGCACCCCTAGCCGGCTTCGCAGGAAAGGGAGATGCCGATCCAGGAAAGTATGGTTGTTTCGCACGGCCCACCAGTACCAGTGCCAGCGGCCTTTCTCCCATTGGCCCCCGCGCGCTCGCCCTGCCGGGGCCTTTGCCTCCTCCGGCGGCAGGTGAAAGGACACGCACTCGGGGGCGAAGATAATCTTGGCTCCCTGAGCCAGAGCCTGCAGACAGGCGTCGGTCTCCTCGCGATAGCCGTTGCCAGGGTAAGGGGGGAAGAAGACGCCCCGGGCGAAGAGCTCCTTACGCCAAAGGGCCACGGAACTAACGTAGGGCACTGGCCGGGCTGGACCGGCTCCTACGCCGAAGTCACCTGTAATCAGAAAAAGATTGACCACCTTGCCCGGCCGGGCGTCAGAGGTTGCACGAGCCTCTTCCTGGCCTTGCCCCGGGGCCAGGACGATCACGCGCCCCCCTACGATATCGGCTTCCCCTCTCTCCAGGTAGGGCAAGGCTCGGGCGGTAAAGTCCGGCGCCAGCCTCACGTCGTCATCCACGAAGAGTACCAGCGGGTAGCGGGAGAGGGCAACACCGCGATTGCGCGCGGCTCCGGCGCCTTGCCGCTGTGGGAGCCTTTCCCAGCGCAGGGCCACTCCTCCCTTTTCTGCTTCCCGCTCCATCTCCGCCCATATCCCTGCCGCAGGGCAAGTACTGGCATCGTCCACCACCAGGATTTCTCCCACCTCCACCTGCCCGACGATGCTGCGCACGCAATCCGGCAAGAGGTGGGGCCGATTATAGGTAGGTATGACTGCACTAATTCTGGCCTGCTTCAACGAGCTTCCTCGCCTCCCGGTACAGTGCTCGCCTCTTCCCGGGGAGGTACCCACCCAGGCGCAGCCGCGCCTGATGGCCCCAGTGCACCAGGCGCGCCAGCCCGGCACCGTACCATTTTTCATAGAGCAGCTCCTTGGCGCGCATGGCCAGAGCCAGTTTCCTCGCCTCGTTGCAAACGGGATCGGAGGAGAGGCGGCTCCTTCCTCCCAGGTGAACGGCCGCCAGGCCCGGGTGCCAGGCCACCTGGAAACCGCCCCGCCTGATCTCCCGGCAGAGGTCCTCGTCATCGTAGTAAAGAAAATAGCGCTGGTCCAAGTGGCCGGAGAGGTGAGCCAAAGCCTGGCGGCGGACCAGGAGCACCGCCCCCGAAAGGTAGTGAGCTTGAAGGACAACCGGCTTTCCCGCCTGGAAAAGGAGCTGCCACTCCTCCCCGCGCAGCCAGTGCAGCCCCCGTTCGTAGCACTTCTCCAGCCCTAAAAGCGAAAAGAAGCCCCGCCCCGGGGTGTTTAAAGGGAAGATGCTCCTTTGGAGCTGTCCCTTCGCATCAAAGAGGGCAGGCCCTACGGCCCCTACAGCCGGATGGGCCTCCAAAAACTCCTCCAGGCCGGCTACTACCTGAGGAGTGACCACGGCATCAGGATTGAGCAGGAGGAGATACCGGCTGGCCGCCATCCGCGTCAGCGCCAGATTGTGTCCCCCCGCCCAGCCCAGGTTGCGCGGAGCAGGAATCAGCTCCACCGCAGACCGGCAGGACGGGTCCGCCCCCGGGAATACCTCTCGCTGCACGGCCAGCAGGGTAGCATGGCCGGGCCCGTTATCCACCACTGCCAGCCGCCGCTGGAGAAAAAAAGCAGGGTCCTGGCAAAGTGGAGCCAGACACGATTTGATCTCCTCTGCGTTCTGATAGGCTACAATAGAGATAAGGGTACGCATCTTAGACTCCTTCCGGGCTGGACTGCTCCATGACCAGGAGGGCGGCATAAAACCACAAAGCCGCCGCCAGCGAAGGGAAACTGAAGACGCTGTAAGCCAGGGCCGCCAGGCTCAAAACTAAAATGTTAATCCGAACCCCCCGGCCCAGGGGAGATAGTTCCTGCCCCTGGCGGCTCGCCAGGCGTAAGAAGAGGAGAAGCACTGCCACCAGCGCTAAAGGCCCCCAGATCCCCAACTCGATCAGGAAGTCCAGGTACTGATTATCAGTGGTAACGTTGTACCACAGCGCCTCCTCGCTCTTCAGCACCCCCCTGGCTGCCAACCCGAAGCCACTGGGACCAGCGCCGAAGATCAGGTGCTGGCGGGCCACCTGCCATCCCACTACCAGCGCCTCATAGCGGGCGGTCAGCCAACCTGTACCCGCCTGGCCAGCCAGCCCTTCCAGCCACCGGCTCAAAAGCGGCTCCCCCACCGCGGTCAAGGTCAAGCCAACCAGTACAGCCGTTGCAAGCAAGATCCCCGCCAGGTGCAAACGCTTCCCTAACCTCGCCAGCACCAGCCCCCATAAAAGCAGAGAAAGAACCACCAGCAGGGAGATGGCCCGCGCTCCGGAAGCCAAAACAGCTGCCCCCGCAACTAAGGCAATTGCGGCCGCGCCCCAGGCCGGTATTTCATGGGAAGCGGAACTGGCCAGCCAGGACAGACTCATGTTGAAGGCAAAGAGCATATAAGTCCCGAGGACGTCGGGGTTAAAAAAGATAAAACTTAACCTACCCCCAGGAGACAGCTCCAAACCCACAAAGTCACCTAGCCCTACTGCTGCCGCCACACCTGCTACAATTAAAAACCAAAACCCTAAGCGCCGGGCCTGCTTGCGCCCCTCCCCGGCCGCCGAGGCGTAAACCCAACCCGCCAGGGGCAGGGCGCTGTACATCCCCCACCGCTTGGCGTAGAGGAGGGCCCAGGCCATAACCGTGGGCAAGCCAGCTCCTAGACCGCCTGCCACCGCAGTGGGCAGAAAGCCCAACCAGGGTAAAGCAGCCAGGAGGAGAGCCTGCCCGCCCAGAGAGCGGTTTGTGAGGGCTGAGCGCCTCCGCAGGAGAAGAACGAACGCACCCAAGTACACGCCCGCCAGCAGAAGATCCAGCGCCGTAATGTTAAAGTCCCGCATCCAGCGGACGGTATAGACCGGGTAACGGTAGACAATGGCCACGGGAATAAGGTAGAAAAGCCAGTAAGGCAAAGAGCACACCCACAGGACAGCCACAGCCGCCGCCAGCCGCGCCGCCCACAGCGGGTAGCAAGTAGCCAGATAGCCTCCGGCCGCACCCAGCCCGGCCACCAGAGGCCACCATCTGCCTCCCGGGCTGCTGAGTCTAGGTGTTTTCACTCCTCCCAGATGTACCCACCTCTTAGCCAGATTTGGACACTCGCGGAAGCCCTCCTCAATACGCCCCCTTCCGCTGGAGCACCGCCGGAATAGTCCGCAGGAGAATGGCCAGGTCGAGGCCCAGGCTCCAGTTGTTGATGTAGTACATGTCCAGTTTGATGCGTTCTTCGTAGTCCACGTCGCTGCGCCCGCTGACCTGCCAGAAGCCCGTCACCCCGGGAGGGACGCGCAGGAGGAACCGCCCCCAAAAGCCGTACTTCTCGATCTCCTCCGGGACGATAGGGCGCGGCCCCACCAGGCTCATCTCCCCTCGCAGGACGTTGATGAGCTGGGGCAGCTCGTCCAGGCTGGTGCGGCGGAGAAACCTTCCTACCCGCGTGATGCGCGGGTCCTGCCGCAGTTTGAAGTCGCGCCGGTACTCCGCCGCCAGCTCCGGGTTTTGGGTCAAAAGTTCGCGCAGCACCTTTTCGGCGTCCTGTATCATGGTCCGAAACTTCAAGA
>JASBVW010000149.1 GCA_029961005.1 Bacillota bacterium | reverse complement strand
CTGCGCCGCCACCGGGCGGACCACTGCGGCCAACGGCAAGAGATCCGGGGCATCCACTACCTTCTCCGCACCGCCCTGGGCCCTGATCCACCGGCGAAACCGCTCCAAACCCTGCCCGGAGCGCAGGGCCCGCTCTGCCAGGCGGCGCCCCTCCTCAGGGCTGGAGGCGCGCCCGCCCAGGCAGATCATCTCTCCCGCCAGGAGGAGGCACAGCTCCTCCAGGCGCCGAGGGCCCTCCCCGCGCAAAGTGGCGATGGCCTCCCGGACTTCCAGAGCATTCCCCACCGCCCGCCCCAAGGGCTGGTTCATATCGCTCACCACGGCCACTGTACGTCGGCCGGCGGCGCGCCCGATGGAGACCATGAGCTGCGCCAATTCTTCCGCCTCAGGTTCAGACTTCAGGAAGGCCCCGGAGCCGCACTTCACATCCAGCAGGATGGCCTCCGCTCCTCCCGCCAGCTTCTTGGACATGACACTGCTGGCGATCAGGGGAATGCTGTCCACCGTGGCGGTCACGTCCCGCAAGGCGTACAACTTTTTATCCGCCGGAGCCAGGCGGGCGGTTTGTCCGGTGACGGCCACCCCCACCTCCCGGGCCACCCTTATCAGCTCCGCCGGGCTCAGGTCGGTGCGGAAGCCGGGGATGGCCTCCAGTTTATCTACCGTCCCGCCGGTATGGCCCAGGCCGCGCCCCGACATCTTGACCACCGGGACGCCGCACGCCGCCACCAAAGGGGCCAGAACCAGGGTAGTGGTATCGGCTACCCCGCCCGTGCTGTGCTTGTCCACTTTAATGCCCGGAAGAGAGCTCAAGTCCAGCTCTTCCCCCGAGCGGGCCATGGCCAGGGTAAGGGCAGCCGTCTCCTCGGGAGAGAGGCCGCGGAAGTAGACGGCCATGCAAAAAGCAGCCATCTGGTAATCCGGGATCTCCCCCTCCGTATAACCGCGGAGCAAGAACTCCAGCTCTTCGCGGCTCAAAGTCCAGCCGTCGCGCTTCTTGCGGATCAGGTCGTAGACCCGCACGCCTCGACCGCCTCCCCTTTCTCCCGGGCCACCGCCACCTCCGGCCAGAAGGACCGCCCCGCTGGCGGCACCCTGCCGGTCAGCCAGTGCCCCACCGTGGCCCCTACGTCTGCAAAGGTGGGCCTGGTCCCCAAGTCGACCCCGCTCCGGACGGCGCGGCCGGCCACCAGGAGCGGCACGTACTCCCGCGAGTGATCCGTGCTGGGGGTGACGGGATCGCAACCGTGATCCCCGGCTAAAAGCAAGAGGTCCCCCGGCCGCAGGGCTGCCAGGAGCTCCGGCACCCGGGCATCGAACTCCTCCAGGGCCCGGGCGTACCCCGCCGGATCGTTGCGGTGCCCGTAGAGCATGTCGAAGTCCACGCAGTTGGTAAAGATCAATCCTCCTTCGACCGTCCGCATCAGCTTCAGGGTCAGGTCCACCGACTCCTGGTTGTTGGCGGAATGATAAGCCTGCGTAATGCCGCGGCCGGCAAAGATGTCCTCGATCTTCCCCACCGCCCACACGGGCTGTCCCTGCTCGAGCAACCAATCCAGCACGGTAGGTTGGGGAGGGGGAAGCGAAAAGTCGCGCCGGCGCTCAGTCCGGCGGAAGGCACCCGGGCGCCCTACAAAGGGCCGAGCGATGACGCGGGCTACGCCATGTTCCCCCACCAAAAGGCGCCTGGCTTCCTGGCAGATGGCGTAGAGCTCTTCCGGCGGGATGACCTCCTCGTGGGCCGCCACCTGAAAGACGCTGTCGGCCGAGGTGTAAACGATGGGATACCCGGTCCGCAGGTGCTCCTCCCCCAAGCGGGCAATGATCTCGGTCCCAGAAGCGGGCACGTTCCCAAGGACCGGCCGCCCGATGGCGCGGGAGAAGGCTTCGATGACTTGAGGTGGAAACCCGTGCGGATACGTGGGAAAGGGCCGGTCCAGCACCAACCCCATCATTTCCCAGTGGCCGGTGGTGGTGTCCTTGCCCGCAGAGCGCTCCGCCATCCGGCCGTAGGAGCCCAGTGGTTTCTCTACCGGAGGCACCCCGGGGAGGGGCAGGATGTGCCCCAGGCCCAGCTCGGCCAGATGTGGCACGCGCAGGCCCCCTACCGCCTCCGCCGTGTGCAGGAGGGTATTGCTCCCCTCGTCCCCGTACCGGCCGGCGTCAGGAAGGGCACCGCAGCCCACGCTGTCCAGGACGATCAAAATAGCCCGGCGCGTCAATGGTCGTCTCCCCCGGGGATGATTCATCGGCCATTTCTTCTCGCTCTGCCGGCCGTTTCCTGCCTCCCGAGGCAGATTTCTACCCCATGACCCGGCTCACCAGCTGGAGGAGCGTAGGAGTGACAAAACCTTCCACCAGAGCCGCCGCTCCCATGGCGGCGCAGACCGCCAGCATGACCAGGGTGTAGGCAGCGAACTCCTCCCCTAATCCCTCCCGGTGCCATCCTAACCGGCCGCTGAGAAAGCTCAAGGCAAAGGAAATGGCAGCCACCCCGCCCACGATGAGGGCCGGGATGAGCAAGAGGTTGTGCGGCAGAACCGAGAGAAAGGCCAGGACAATCCCTCGGTAGGCCATCTCCTTGACCAAGAAGCCCACCGTGAAGCCCAAGACGAACCCCCGGGTGAAGACCACGATCAAGACCAGGGGAATTCCCACCACTGAGAGGCCCAAAAGCCACAGGACAGCGCCCGTTTTGACCACGTTGGTCAAGAAGGAGCGCTGCACCACGCCTGTCTGGCTCACCCCGGGCCCTTCTTTCAAGCCGTGAAAAAAGGAATCCAGGTAGGTCTTCAGGTCCAGGCGCTGCTCCGGGCTCAGAGCGTTGACCGCCACCGCCCCAAAGGCGCTCCCCATGACGAAGAGAGCCAGGACCAGGAAGTAAATGGCGGTCCGCCGCTGGAGGTAGTCTTCCAGCCCCCCGGCGATCCTGAGCGCGACCGACACCGCATCGCCCCTCCCCACCGAGAGTCCCTTTAAGCTTATGCGGGGAGGGGCGCCTTTATACTAGCCCCGTCCAGCGCCCATACCGCCCGCCGCCGCCCTCCTGAAGGGTATACCGCCCCTGGCGGGCAGCCAGGATCACCTCCGCCGCCCGGTCCCCCGCCACAGCGCGGAGGTCCTCCGGGCTGGCGCGGTGGAGCACGGCCATTTCGCTCCCAAAGGCGGCCAGGAGCCGAGCCAACGTCCGCGGCCCCACGCCGGGCAAAAAAGAGAGCGGGACTTGGTGGCGGTAAGGCGGGCGTGCGAGGGCGAGCGGGCAATCGGCGATCTCCTCATCCGGTCCAGCACCCCCGCACTATCCGCCCCGCCGCAAAGGGGACAGGCTTTAACCGGCCGAGAAGGGCCAAAGAGCCGCAGCGGGGGCAGAAGGTGCGGTAGTACTTGCCCAGGCGGGGGTCCAGGCCGTAGTTGGCCGCCACCCGGCGCCCTCCCTGCCTCCTCAAGGCCAAGACCACCTCGGCAAAGGAAGGCTCTGCCAAGGCCAGGAGGTTGTATTCGCGGGCTATCCTGGCCGGAGAATGGGCATCGGAATTGCTCAAAAAAGTCAGCTCGGCCAGCTCCGCTAAGCGATCCGCCAGCTCCGTGTCGGCGCTCAGCCCCAGCTCCAGCCCCCCGAAACGTGCCGGCCCTTCGCTCAAAAGCTCGCCCAGGCGGCGGGTGCAGCTCCCGTAAACGCTGCGGTAAGGGGTAAAGGCGTGGGCCGGCAGTACCACCCCCCCTTCGGCTTCTACCGCGTCCAGCCACTCCGGCAGAGTCAGCCGTGCGCGCTGGGAGCTGAGCTGGACGTTGGTCAAGCGGGGAGAGAGGAAGGCAGAGATGTGCCGCGCCGCCTCCAAGGTGGGGAGGTACCCCACAAAGTGAGCCACTCCACCCGCGGGGCAAGCCAGCTCCAGCTCCACCGCGGGCAGGATGGTCAGCCGGCCCTCGACCCGGAGGCCACCCCCGGGTAGAGGAGCCGCGCGCCCCTCGCGCACCAGGTCTTCCAGGTCCTCCAGCACCCCTGGCGAGGCGCAGTCCACCAGCCCCACCAGGTCGATGCCCTTCCTCTCCAGGCACTCCGCGACCACCGCCCTGACCGTCAGGCCGGCGGCCGCCGCCACCTTGACCGGCTGTCCTTTCTCCGTCCGCCCTACGTGCACGTGTAAATCAGCGTAGTATTCCCGCACGGTGGGCCCATCCGCAGATGGCAGCGATGGACTTGGCATCCACCAGCTCCCCTCGCCAGATCATCTCTAAAACCTCCGGGGCAGGTAGCACCTCCACCCTCAACAGCTCGTCCTCGTCGGCCGGCCGCCTGCCCTCCTCCACCAGGGTCAAGTCTGAGGCCGCAAAGAGGTGAATCACCTCGTTGGTGAAGCCCGGAGTGGTCACGATGCTGAAAAGCCGCTCCAGGTGGCCGGCCCTGTACCCCGCCTCCTCCTCCAGCTCCCGCCGAGCGCACCGTTCGGGGTCTTCTCCCGGATCCAGCTTGCCCGCCGGCACCTCCCAGAGCACCCGCCCCACGGCATGCCTGTACTGGCGCAGCAGGACCAGGCGCGGCCCCGGCAAAACCGGAACTACCGCGGCCGCACCGGGATGCTCGATCACCTCCCGGACAGACTCCCGCCCCTCCGGCAGGCGCACCGTATCCCGCCGCACCCGCAAAAGAACGCCGCGGAAGACCTCCTGGCTGGACAGGAGCTCTTCG